>NZ_JBHHMJ010000733.1:0-14582 GCF_042136455.1 Stenotrophomonas sp. 3diitr2024 | reverse complement strand
GCTGGCCGGCAACCTCGCGACGTTTCCAGGGATCATGAGGTTGCCGGCCAGCGGCCGGCACGACCCTCATTCTTTGACCGGGGTGAACAGCAGGTCCTGGAAATCGAAACTGAAATCGGTCAGGTCGGAAATCGGCTGCATGCGCACCTCGCGCACCTTGCCATCCGGGTCCAGGCTGAAGTTCACGAACGCATCGGCGTTGAGCGAACGGTCGTCCCAGCGCACGATGAAGGTGTCGTGCTGCCAGTGCTCCAGGCGCCCGCTCAGCTGCGCGGTCTTCGCAAAGCGCAGGCGCAGGCCCTTGCCTTCGGCGCTGATCTGCATGTCGCCATACCAGCGGTCATGGAAGCTGCCGGTGTAGCCGGCCAGCGCCAGCGAAGGCCTGCTGCCCTTGTCGCGTGCGCTCTGGTGCTTGGCCCAGGCCTCGTCGGCCTTGTCCTGGCCCTTGGCCACGGCCTTGGCATAGGCGTCCACCCAATCGTGCTTTTCTCCGCCCAGGTAAGCGTCAAGCACGCTCAGGGTGATCGCATTGAACGCCGCGCCCACTTCCTGGTTGGTCAGCACCACCACGCCCAGCTTCTCGCCGGGCACCAGGGTCAACCGCGAGACCATGCCCGGCCAGCCACCGGTGTGCCAGACCAGCTTCTGCCCGCGGTAGTCGCTCAGGCTCCAGCCTTCGCCATAGCCGGCGAAGTTGGCCCGCGCCGGTGCCAGCTCCGGCACGCTCGGCGCCGGGATCGACTGCGGGGTGATCATCCGCCACATCTGCTGCTGGCTCTTTTCACTGAACAGCACCGTGCCATCGGCGAGCTTGCCTCCGGCCAGCTGCACCTGCATCCAGCGCGCCATGTCGTGCGCGCTGGAATAGATGCCACCGGCGCCGGCATTGTTCGACCAGGTCAGCGGTGCAACGGTGCGCAGGTCCTTGAAATCGTACTTGGCGTGGCCGACCGCCGCCTTGTCACCTGGCTTCAGGTGGTCGGCGTTGTAGCGCGTGCCGGCCATCCCCACCTTGTCGAAGATGCGCGTCTGCAGGAACTGCTGGTAGCTCATGCCGGACACGCGCTCGATCACCTGTTGGGCGACCGCGTACAGGATGTTGTCGTAGGCATAGCTCTCGCGGAAGCCGCCCTTCAGCGGCACCCTGCCCAGTCGCTCCACCACTTCGGCGTTGCTGTAGGAGGTGGCCGGCCAGAACAGCAGGTCACCGGCGCCCAGGCTCAGCCCGCTGCGATGCGACAGCAGGTCGCGGATCGTCATCTGCCCGGTCACGAACGGATCGGACATGCGGAACGACGGCAGGTGATCGATCACCTTGTCATCCATCTTCAGCTTGCCGTCCTCGGCCAGCAGGTTCAGCGAGGTGGCGGTGAACGCCTTGGTATTGGAAGCGATGGCAAACAGGGTGTCGGCCTGCACCGGTTCCGGCTTGCCCTGCTCGCGCACACCCCAGCCACGTTCCAGCACCACCTGGCCGTCCTTGACCACGGCCACGGCGATGCCGGGCACGTCAAACTGCGTGCGCACGCGCTCGACGGTCGCATCCAGGTCCTGCAGCTGCTGCGGGGTCGCCGCATTGGCCATGGTCGTGCACGCCAGCAGCACGGCTCCTCCAATCCAGGTTTTCATCGAGCACCATCTCCGAACAGGGGTAGCGGCCATGTGCAGGCCGTCACCGGGGTTTCGCAGGATGGTAACGGTCGTCGATGCACCCTGCCCCGTGCCATAGGAGGGGTGTCATGGGCGGGAATGGCCAACCAAGCAACGGCTCCACCATCATTCCGTGCCTGCGCTACCGCGACGCGCTGGCCGCCATCGACTGGCTGCAGCGGGCCTTCGGCTTCCATGCCCAGGCCGTGTATGCCGATGGCGATACGGTTTTCCATGCCCAGCTCACCTTCGGCAACGGCATGATCATGCTCGGCTCGGCCAACAACCAGAGCGCGTGGAGCGAACACGCGGTCCTGCCCGGAGAAGTCGGCGGCCGCCAGACCCAGAGCGCCTGCGTGATCGTCACCGATGTCGATGCGCACTATGCGCGGGCCAAGGCGGCTGGAGCGCGCATCGTCATCGACATTGCCGACCAGGACTACGGTGGCCGCGGCTACGCCTGTGCCGATCCTGAAGGCTACCTGTGGTGGTTCGGCAGCTACGACCCCTGGCGCGGGGACCACAGCCAGTGACCGCTGCCGGCCGGATGGCGATCCGCTGCGGTATCGGCGGCTGGGTGTTTCCCGAGTGGCGCGGCGGCATGTTCTATCCGGTGGGACTGCCGCAGCGCGAGGAACTGGCCCATGCCAGCCGCGCCCTGCGCTGCATCGAGATCAACGGCACCTTCTACCGCACGCCGACTGCGGCCCAGTGCGTGCAGTGGGCCGCGCAGACGCCGGAAGGCTTCCGTTTTTCGATGAAGGCGCCACGCTACCTGGTGCAGCGCCGCGACCTGGCCAGCACCGTGGAAGCGGCCACGCCGTTCCTGCAGGCGGCACTTGCGCTCGGTGACCGGCTCGGCCCGCTGCTGTGGCAGTTCGATCCGCACCATCCGGCCGACGCCGATGCATTGGAAGCGCTGATGGCGCAGCTGCCGAAGCAGCTCGAGGGCGTGCCGTTGCAGCACGCTCTGGAAGTGCGCAACGCCAAGGCACATGGACCGGCTCTGGTCACCGCCGCGCGCCGCCACGGCGTGGCGCTGGTGATCGAGGACAGCGACGAGGCGCTATTGCATGGCGATGTCAGTGCGGGCTTCGTCTACGCGCGGATCAAGCGCAGCCAGGCCCGCTTGAACGAGGGCCTGCCTGCGTCCGTCCAGCAGCGCTGGGCTGAACGCGCACGACGCTGGTCACGCGGCGAGCCGGTGGACGACCTGCCCTGCCTGACCGGGCCCGCCCCGGAAACCCCGCGCGAGGTCTACCTGCTGTGCATCGGTGCCGGCAAGGCCCGCAACCCGGCCGCAGCTATGGCCCTGCAGCGCCTCATCGACGGCGCCAGCGGTCCAGCCCCCACAGCAGGGTCCAGCCCACCACGAAGACGCCCGCAACGCGCAGCACGTTGAGCAGGAAGGCCGCCAGGCCCAGGCGTTGCAGTTCGAGGAATGGATACGGCGCCTGTCCGGTCATTGCAGCGACCAGCATCGCCCAGCCAAGGTAGACCAGCGGTACCAGCAGCACGCCGCCCAGCGCGCGCCAGCGCAGCGCCCCATGCGGCAGCAGCCACCACCACCCCAGCAGGTACAGCGCCGGCACAGCGTAGTGCAGGCCGGCATCGACCCACCATTGCAGCCCGGTGGGCTGCCACAGCCCCTGCAACGCCAGCATGTAGATGCACGCGGTCACACCGATGCACAACGCGATCACCGCGGCGACAGTCGTGTCCAGCACACCCGCACGGATCAGCCTGACGCATCCCAGGCACACCGCCAGGTTGCTGAGAATCGTGAAGTAACCAACGAAGCGCAGTGTCGCCATGCCGACCCCGGCAGCCGCCCCGGGGCCGCGTAGCAGCAACAGGTATTGCAGCAGCAACGCGGTGGCGGCCGCCAGTGCAGTCAGTGCTGCCCATGCACGCAGGGCGGAGCGGTTGGCAGCCATTGCAGGGTTCCCCTGAGGAGTTTCCGCGAGCATGCCACAGGCGTCGCCGGCGACCGTACGATTGCCTCACAATAGGCCGATGAGCACACCCGACACCCGCAAAGCGCTGTGGCAGATCCATTTCTGTGTCCTGCTGTGGGGCATCACGGCCATCCTCGGCAAGCTGATCACCCTGCCCGCACTGCCGCTGGTGTGGTGGCGCATGCTGCTGGTGACGGCGATGCTGGCCCTGCTGCCGCGGGTCTGGCGCGGGTTGCGCACCCTGCCCCTGCGGCTGGTGGCAGGCTACGCCGGCATCGGCGCGCTGGTCGCCCTTCACTGGCTGACGTTCTACGGCGCGGTGAAGCTGGCCAATGCCTCGGTGGCTGCCACCTGCATCGCACTGGCACCGGTGTTCACCTCGATCATCGAGCCGTGGGTGGCCAAGCGGCCGTTCCAGCTGCGTGAGCTGGCGTTCGGCCTGGCGGTGCTGCCGGGTGTTGCGCTGGTGGTCGGTGGCGTGCCCGATGGCATGCGCCTGGGTGTGTTGATCGGCGCGATCTCGGCGCTGCTGGTGGCGGTGTTCGGTTCGCTCAACAAGCGCATGGTCAGCCATGCCGATCCGCTCACGGTCACCGCGCTGGAGCTGGGTGCCGGCACCCTCACCCTGACCCTGCTGGCGCCGCTGATGCCCTATCTGCTGCCGGCGCTGGCCAGCCCGCTGTGGGTGGTCCCGAATCTGCACGACGGGATCCTGCTGCTGGTGCTGGCCGGGTTCTGCACGCTGCTGCCGTTCGCCCTGGCCCTGGTCGCACTGCGCCACCTGAGCGCCTACACGGTGCAGCTGGTGACCAACCTGGAGCCGGTCTATGCGGTGGTACTGGCGGTGGTGCTGCTGCGCGAGCAGCACGAAGTCACCCCGTGGTTCTACCTGGGCGTGGCGATCATCGTCGGCGCGGTGTTCCTGCATCCGCTGCTGAACCGCCGCAAGCCGGTGCAGCATCCGGAAATCCTTGGCACGGCCGAAGCGCGCAACATCGCCGATTGAGTGCATCCACGCATGGCGTGGATGGCCGCATCAACGCTGCGGCCAATGCCAGGCCGGCGCATCCAGCAGGCCCTGCCCGCTCAACAGCGTGCGGCCCTGGTCCTTGTACAGATGCAGCGAATGGCACCCTGGCGCCTGTTCCAACGCCGCGATCAGCCGGCTGGCGTGCGACACCACCCATACCTGGCTGCGCGCACTGGCTGCGATGATGAGCCGCGCCAGCGCCGGCAGCAGGTCCGGGTGCAGGCTGGTCTCCGGTTCGTTGAGCACCATCAACGGCGGTGGGCGTGGTGTGTGCAGCGCCGCCGCCAGCAGCAGGAAGCGCAGCGTGCCGTCGGAGAGCTCGGCCATCGACAATGGCCGCAGCAACCCAGGTTGGTGGAAGCGCAGCGCCAAGCGTCCATCCAGCGCCTCGAAATCGACCGTGGCGCCCGGGAACGCGTCATCGACGCTGCGTGCCAACGCAACCGGGTCCCCGATCTCGAGGATGGTCACCCAGGCCGCCGCCAGGTCCCGGCCATCGTGATGCAGCACCGGCGTGCGCGTGGCCATCGCCGGTTGCCGCGCCGGGGCGTCGCCATCGCTGCGGAAATGGTCATAGAAGCGCCAGCAACGGATGTACTCACGCAGGGTGATCGTTTCGGGCATGCGCTGCGGATCGCCGACCTGGGTGAACAGGCTGTCGAACAGCGACAACCGGTCATCCACCAGATCCCAACCGCGCGCATGGCGCTGCCGCACCATCCCCCCGCGACGATCGACCAGCAGGTTGGCGCTGCGCAGGAACGGCCCGGCCCAGATCGCCTCGGCCTTGATCTGCGGATCCAGCGCAAACGGCGAACGGCTGGGCGGCGGATAGCCGAGATCGATGGCATAGCCCAATTCTTCGGTAGTGAAACCCAGCTTCAGCCCCACCGACACCTGCCGGAGCCCGCCCTGCAGCGGAATCTCGCCGGCCGCAACCCTGCGATCGATGGATTCGGGACCTGCCCACAGCGCCGAACCAAGCCCACCTTCGCGGGCCAGCACCGCCGCGACTCCGCCCTGTGCGGTCTCCGCCAGCAGGCGCAGCGCGCGGTACAGGCTGGACTTGCCACTGCCGTTGTCGCCGGTCACCACATTCAACCGCTGCAGCGGCAGTACCAGCCCATGCAACGAGCGATAGTGGGCGATGGCCAGGGTCTGCAACATGGTCGGCGTCCGGGAAGACAAAGCGTCATGCTGCCCACTCTTGATCGCAGGCGCTGCGACGCGATGTGAATCGGGAAGAGCATCCACGCATGGCGTGGATCTACCGGGCGGGGCACTTCAGCCCGCTACTTCCACCCGGTTGCGGCCATTGCCCTTGGCCCGGTACAGCGCCTTGTCGGCACGTGCCAGCGTGTCGTCCACGCTTTCACCGGGCTGGTGCTGGGCGATGCCGATACTGATCGTGACCGGGACGCCCAGCGGCAGGTCGGCCACGGCCAGGCGCAGGAACTCGCACTGAAGTTCGGCGGTGCGCAGGTCGGTTGCGGGCATCACTGCCACGAACTCCTCGCCGCCGTAGCGCGCCGCCATGCCACGGCCGGCGAAGTGCGAACGCAGCAGTGCGCCCAGTTCGGCCAGCACGCGGTCGCCGGTGGCGTGGCCCTGGAAGTCGTTGATGTGCTTGAAATGATCGATGTCCAGCAGCGCGACGCAGGCCTCAGCGGGCTGCTCCCCGGTCATCGCCACGGCCTCGTCCAGCGCCGCTGCCATCGCGCGGCGGTTCGGCAGGCCGGTCAGCGCATCAGTGCGGCTCTGCTCGGCCAGGTCGGCGTTCTGCGCCAGCAGCACGTCGTGGTACTCCGACAGCAGGCGCTCATAATCATCGCGTTCCAGCATGTGGTTCTGGATGTCGAGCGCGAAACGGCGCAACTCCATCACCAGCATCACCTGCCGCGACAGTGCGGCCAGCGCCTCGGCCTTGTCGCTGGCCAGGTGTTGCGGCTGTGCGTCGAACACGCACAGCGTACCCAGCGGCAAGCCGTCGGAGCTGATCAGCGGCGCGCCGGCATAGAAGCGGATGTGCGGATCGCCGACCACCACCGGATTGTCGTGGAAGCGCGCATCCTGCAGCGCATCCTCGACCACCATGATCTGCTGCGGCTGCAGGATGGCATGGCCACACATCGATTCGCTGCGCAGGTTTTCCGCCGCATTGATGCCCTGGATCGACTTGAACCATTGCCGTTCGACATCTATCAGGGTCACCGCCGCCATCGAGGTGCCGCAGACCGCCTTGGCGATCACCACCAGGTCGTCGAAGGATTTTTCTCGCTCCGAATCGAGGATGCGGTAGCGATACAGCGCCTCGAGCCGAAGGGCTTCGTTGGCGGGCTTGTCGGGCTTGATCATGCAACGTCACGTTCCGGCAGGTCACCGCGAAGTCTAGCGGAAGCCGGTCAATGAACCCGAGCTGGGATACGTTGGAACGCAGTCGCCAGGCCCGCCTGGAACGTGCCGCGCCGTGGGCCCGGGGAGGCGAGGTCGCCAGCAGCGACGTCGGCGAGTTGCTGCACGCAGTGCTGGAGCCAGGCGACAAGGTCTGCTTGGAGGGCAACAACCAGAAGCAGGCAGATTTCCTCGCCCAGGCGCTGGCCGACCTCGACCCCGCCCGCGTGCATGATCTGCACATGGTGCAGTCGGTCCTCTCACTGCCCTCGCACCTGGACGTATTCGAGCGTGGCATCGCCTCGAAACTGGATTTCTCGTTCTCTGGCCCGCAATCGGTGCGACTGGCCAACCTGGTGGCCGAAGGGCGCATCCAGATCGGTGCCATCCACACCTACCTGGAATTGTTTGGCCGCTACTTCATCGACCTTACGCCGCGCGTAGCGCTGGTCGCCGCGCAGGCCGCCGACCGCCACGGCAACCTCTATACCGGGCCGAATACCGAAGACACTCCGGTGATCGTCGAAGCCACCGCCTTCGGTGGCGGCATCGTCATCGCCCAGGTCAACGAGATCGTCGACAGCCTCCCCCGCGTCGATGTTCCTGCGGACTGGGTCAACTTCGTGGTGCAGGCGCCGAAGCCGAACCATATCGAGCCGCTGTTCACCCGCGACCCTGCGCAGATCTCCGAAATCCAGGTACTGATGGCAATGATGGCCATCAAGGGCATCTACGCCGAGTACGGCGTGAATCGTTTGAATCACGGCATCGGCTTCGATACCGCCGCCATCGAACTGCTGCTCCCCACCTACGCCGAATCGCTCGGGCTGAAGGGAAAGATCTGCCAGCACTGGGCGTTGAACCCACACCCGGCACTGATTCCGGCGATCGAATCGGGCTTCGTCAGATCGGTGCATTCGTTCGGTTCGGAACTGGGCATGGAGAAATACATTGCCGCGCGGGGCGACGTGTTTTTCACCGGCGCCGACGGCTCGATGCGTTCCAACCGCGCGTTCTCGCAGACCGCAGGCCTGTATGCCTGCGACATGTTCATCGGTTCCACCCTGCAGATCGACCTGCAGGGCAACAGTTCCACTGCCACCCGCGACCGCATCGCCGGCTTTGGCGGCGCACCGAACATGGGCTCGGACGCGCGCGGCCGCCGCCATGCCAGCGAGGCCTGGATCAAGGCCGGCCAGCAGGCCGCACGCCCGGGCGAGATGCCACGCGGGCGCAAACTGGTGGTGCAGATGGTGGAAACCTTCCGCGAGCACATGGCCCCGGCATTCGTTGACCGCCTCGACGCCTGGGAACTGGCCGAACGCGCGAACATGCCGCTGCCGCCGGTGATGATCTACGGCGACGACGTCAGCCATGTGCTGACCGAGGAAGGCATCGCCAACCTGCTGCTGTGCCGCACCCCCGAGGAGCGCGAACAGGCGATCCGTGGCGTGGCCGGCTATACCGCCGTGGGCATCGGGCGCGACCGCGCGATGGTGGAGAACCTGCGCGACCGCGGCGTGATCCGCCGTCCCGGTGACCTCGGCATCTCCGTGCGCGATGCCAGCCGTGACCTGCTGGCGGCGCGTTCGGTGAAGGACCTGGTGCGCTGGTCCGGCGGTCTGTACGACCCGCCCAAGCGCTTCCGCAACTGGTAAGGGGCTGAGCATGGAAACCCTCGACTATCGATTCGAAGGCCGCACCGACGTGCCGTTCGCGCGCGATGCGGTGCTGGTGGGCGTGCTGGCGTCAGGCAACCTGGAAATCCTGCTGGAACCGGCGGCGCAGCAGGGCGCGATGACGGTGCGCGTCATCACCGCCGCGCAGGGCTTCGGCAGCATCTGGCAGGCGGTGATCAACGACTTCGCACAGCGTCATCCGCTGCGCGATGTGCGCGTCTCGATCAACGACGCCGGTGCGACCCCGGCCGTGGTCAGCCTGCGCCTGGACCAGGCCGTGGAAACCCTGCTGGCCGGAGGCGCGCCATGAACCACGTACAGCGCCACAGCTATTACGAAGCCGATGCGCGCGAGCGCATCGCCGGGCTGGTCGACGCCGGCTCGTTCCACGAGTTCCTCGGCCCGGCGCGACGGATGATGAGTCCGCACCTGGCCCAGCTCGACCAGCCGGCCGCGTTCGACGATGGCATCGTCGTCGGCGAGGCCAGGCTGCAGGGCAAACACGTGCTGCTGGCCGCACAACAGGGTGAATTCATGGGCGGCGGCGTGGGCGAAGTGCATGGCGCCAAGCTGACCGGGCTGCTGCGCCGTGCGGCGTACACCCGCCCTGACGGCGTGCTGCTGCTGCTCGATACCGGCGGCGTGCGGCTGCACGAAGCCAATGCGGGCCTGATTGCGATCTCCGAGATCATGCGCGCCACCCTGGACGCGCGTGCAGCGGGCGTGCCGGTGATCGCGCTGATCGGCAGCGGCAACGGCGCCTTCGGTGGCATGGGCATCGTTGCCCGCTGCTGCAACACGGTCATCATGTCCGAGGAAGGCCGGCTGTCGCTGTCCGGGCCAGAGGTGATCGAAACCGTACGCGGCGTGGAAGAGTTCGATTCCCGCGACCGCGCACTGGTCTGGCGCGTAACGGGAGGCAAGCACCGCTACCTGATCGACCAGGCACAGGTGCTGGTGCCCGATGCCATCGAGGCGTTCGCGCAAGCGGCATTCAATGCGCTGCGGCCGGATACCAGCAGTACCGATCCGGATACTGCACTGGCCGCGCTGCAGCAACGCCATCTGGCATTGAAGACGCGCGTGCAGGCGTGGAGCGATTGCCGCGATGGCCTGGAGATCTGGGCGCGGCTGGGCATTGCCCACCCCGAACGCCTGCCACTGCTCGACACCGATGAATTCCTCACCGCCACCGGCGACCGGAGCCTGCCATGAGCATGCCGTTGCAGACACTGCTCGATGCCCTGTTTCCGCATGGGCATGCCATTGCGGTGAGCGATTCGGTGCTGACCGGCAGCGCCACCACCGACAACGGCGATGTGACTGTGATCGGCACCGCCAACAAGCTCGAGGTGGGCGTGGACCACGCACTGGCACTGGCCGAAACGGTGCTGGCCAGCACCGCCGCGCATCCGCAGCAACCGATCGTGATGCTGGTCGACACCGCCGGCCAGCGCCTGGCACGCCGCGACGAACTGCTCGGCATCAACGGCTGTTTCGCGCACCTGGCGCAGACGCTGGATCTCGCGCGTCGACGTGGCGCGCGACTGGTCACGCTGGTCTACGGTGAATCCGTCAGTGGTGGCTTCCTCTCGTTCGGGCTGATGGCCGACCACATCCATGCCCTGCCGGATGCGCAGGTGCGGGTGATGGACCTGCGCGCGATGGCCCGGGTGACCAAGCAGCCGCTGGATAAACTGCAGGCGCTGAGCCAGACCTCACCGGTGTTCGCACCGGGCGTGGAGAACTACGTGGCGATGGGTGCGGTGGAATCGTTGTGGGAGGGCGATCTTGCGCAGCACCTTCTGCAGGCCCTGCGCACGCCCGCCCATGGCGACCACCGCGCAGTGCGCGGAGCCGAACGTGGCGGGCGCATGCTTGCCGCACGCGTGGCTGAAGCCGTGAGCCAGGGCGATGCCTGAGCGGCTGCCCCGACATACGCTGGTCTGGCTGTCAGCGCACGCCGGCTGGCAGGCGGACATCGCCGCGCATGAGTCGCGCTTGGCCGACTGGTTTGCACAGGGCCGGCCGGCCATCGTCGCGCGGCGTGCCGCCGACGATGCCGATCCACGCCTGCGTCTCGGCGTGCCGCTGCCGCCCGCCGAGGACAAACTGCGCCTGGCCCTGCGCGTGCCAGCACACGATGTGCTGCGCACCACCCCGCCGCCGGCACTTCAGGCGGTGCTGAAAGGCGACGTTCCACAGGACTGGCGGCGGCCCCTTGAAGTGCTGCAGAACATCGCTGAGGCGCGCGTATTCGGTGCCTTCGCGTGGCAGCACCTTACTGGCCTGCGCTATGTGCACGCGCGCTCGGACGTCGATCTGCTGTGGCCGATCGACACCACCGCGCAGGCCGATGCCCTGGCTGCACGGCTACAGGCATGGGAAGCCGAACACGACCGGCGGGTCGATGGCGAGCTGTGCCTGGGCCGCGACGCCGCCGTGAACTGGCGGGAGTACGCCGGACGCAGCCGCGAGGTACTGGTCAAGCGCCTCGATGGTGCCGCACTGGAACTCCGCGATGCGTTGTTCGCCTCCGCCGGGGTGAGCGCATGAACGCCGTCCTGCAATCGGCAGTCAGGCCGGCAGCTGCCGTGGACAGCGCGCGTCTGGGGCGCCTCGCCGTCGCCAGCCTGCATGCGGAGCTGGCGCTGGCACCCAAGCCCGGACTGGTCACGCCATTCGACAGCGGCAGCCATCACGACATGGACGCCGGCATGTTCCTGCGCAGCCTGTTCGCACTGCGCCACTACTTCACCGCCGTGGCCTGCATCGGTGCAGCCGGGGCGGACTTCGACGCCTTGCGCCGATGTGGCATTGCCGCTGAAATCGCGATGCTGCGCGCAACCGCCGGCGTCAATACCCATCGTGGCGCGGTCTTCAGTCTCGGCCTGCTGGTGGCGGCCGCCGCGGCCTGTCGCTCCCGCCTGGACCATGCCGCCACAGGTGAGCAGGTCTGCCAGGAAGTGCGCCGCTGGTCTGCCGAGCTCGCCAACGCACCTCTGGATGCCAACAGCCCTGGCCAGCGCGCTCGCGCCCGGCATGGCGTGCAGGGGGTGCGCGAACAAGCAGCCGCTGGCTACCCGCTGCTGCGCGAAGTGGCACTGCCTGTCCTGCGCCACGCACTGGCCAGCGGCCTGCCACGCGAGGCCGCGATGTGCCAGGCCCTGATGCAGCTGGTCGCATGCGTGGATGACCTCAACCTGCTGCACCGTGGCGGCGCCGACGGCCTGCGCTGGGCACAGCGACAGGCGCATGGTTTCCTCGACGGCGGTGGTGCGTTCGTGCCCGGCTGGCAGGCACGCCTGCACGGCATCGGTGAGCGCTTCGTCGCGCGCCGCCTGAGTCCCGGTGGCAGTGCCGACCTGTTGGCCTGTGCCTGGTTCCTGCTACATCAGGAGGACGCGTGAGCCTTGCCCTGCTCTGCTCCGGCCAAGGTGCGCAGCATGCGGCGATGTTCGACCGCGTGCGCGATCTTCCGGCCGCACGCCATACCCTTGATGTGGCCAGCACGGTACTCGGCCGCGATGTGTTTTCCGCCGCTGCGGCCGACGATCGTTTCGACAATGCGCAGGCGCAACCGCTGCTGTGCGCGGCCACTCTGGCGCAGTGGCAGGGGGTGCGCGACAACGTGCCAACGCCGACGCTGATCGCCGGCTACAGCATCGGCGAGTTGGCCGCGCATGCCATCGCCGGCAGCTTCGATGCGACCACCTGCCTTGCCCTGGCTGCGCAGCGCGCGCAGTTGATGGACGGCGCCAGCCCCGCCGATGCAGGCCTGCAGGCCGTGCTCGGCCTGGAACGCCATGTACTGCAGCCGCTGTGCGATCTGCACGGTGCGCACATGGCCATCGCCAACGGGCAGGACCATTTCATCGTGGGCGGCACGCACGCCTCGTTGCTGCGGCTAGCCGATGCAGCGCAGGCGCAGGGTGCGGACATCCGTCCGCTGCCGGTGCACGTGCCTGCACACACACCGTTGCTGGCGGCGGCGGTAGCACCGTTTGCTGCCGCACTCCATGCCTCGCCACTGCAGGCCCCACGCCTGCCGCTGCTGGCCGGCATCGATGCGCGACCGGTGCGGGATCGCGCAATGGCGGTCCACACGCTGTCGGCGCAGCTGGCGCAGACCATCGAATGGGCGCAGGTGATGCGCCAGGCCTTCGAGCGCGGCGCGCGGGTGTTCCTGCAGCTGGGCCCGGGCAACGCACTGGCGCGCATGGTCGCGCCGTCCTATCCGTGCTGCGAAGTGCGCGCGGTGGAAGAGTTCCAGAGCCTGGAAGGCGCCGCGGCGTGGGTCCGCAGTGCGCTGGAGCGGCTGCAGTAACGGGTTCGAGCAGTACGTATCACGCATCACGCAGTACGTCGCCTTACCCCGGGGATGGCGGGTCTCCATCCGCGCTGTACGTGAGTCACGTGTCTGGGAGGGCGCATGAGTCCACAAATCGCAACGATCATCGGTCTGGTGATCATGTTCATCGTCGCCACCGCGATGCCGATCAACATGGGCGCGGTCGCCTTTGCGCTGGCCTTCATCATCGGCGGGCTGTGGGTCGACATGGGCGGCAAGGAGGTTTTGGCCGGCTTTCCCGGCGATCTGTTCCTGACCCTGGTCGGCATCACCTACCTGTTCGCCATCGCGCAGAAGAACGGCACCATCGACCTGCTGGTGCACTGGGCAGTGAAAGCGGTGCGCGGCCATATCGTGGCCATTCCGTGGGTGATGTTCGTGATCACCGCGGTGCTCACCGCGTTCGGTGCGCTGGGCCCGGCGGCGGTCGCGATCATCGGCCCGGTCGCGCTGCGCTTTGCCAAGCAGTACAACATCAACCCGCTGATGATGGGCCTGCTGGTCATCCATGGTGCGCAGGCCGGCGGCTTCTCGCCCATCAGCGTGTACGGCAGCATCACCAACGGCGTGGTGCAGAAGGCTGGGCTGGAAGTGACCGAGATGGCAGTGTTCCTGACCAGCCTGGGCTTCAACTTCATGATGGCGACGATCTGCTTCTTCGCCTTCGGTGGCATCGCCCTGCTGCGTCGCGGCTCGATCACCGCGGCAGGAACGATCGGCAATGCCGAACTGGCGATGGCCGGTGGCCCGCAGGCGTCGTCGCGCCAGTTCGCGATCGAAGGCCATGGCGCGCTGGTCGCAGCAGGCGGCGGCACGCTCAGCAATGATCCGGCGGCACTGGATGCGGTGGGCCTGACCCGCGAGCGGTTGTTCACCCTGATCGGCCTGCTCGGCCTGGGCGTGGCCGCGTTGATCTACAACCTCAACGTCGGCCTGGTCTCGATCACCGTGGCGGTGGCGCTGGCGCTGTTGTCGCCACAAAGCCAGAAGGGTGCGGTCGATGGCATCAGCTGGTCCACCGTGCTGCTGATCTGCGGCGTGGTGACCTACATCGGCGTGCTGGAACATGCCGGCGCGGTGGACTTCATCGGCAACGGCGTGTCCGACATCGGCATTCCGCTGCTGGGCGCGCTGCTGGTCTGCTACGTCGGCGGCATCGTCTCCGCATTCGCTTCCTCGGCGGCGGTACTGGGCGCCACGATTCCGCTGGCGGTGCCGTTCCTGCTGCAGGGCCACCTCAGCGCCGCCGGCGTGATCTGCGCGCTGGCGGTGTCGTCCACCATCGTCGATGTCAGCCCGTTCTCGACCAATGGCGCACTGGTGGTGGCCTCGGCCGCGAAGGAAGAACGCGAGACCCTGTTCCGCCGCTTCCTGGTCTACAGCGGGCTGGTGGTCGCGCTGGGGCCGCTGCTGGCCTGGCTGGTGTTCGTGGTGCCCGGCTGGATGTAACCACCCAGCGGTAGTGCCGGCCGCTGGACGGCAATCTCATGAAGCCATCCAGCGATCACGGGTTGCCGGCCAGC
>NZ_JBHHMJ010000720.1:0-5055 GCF_042136455.1 Stenotrophomonas sp. 3diitr2024 | reverse complement strand
CGTAGAGCCGAGCCCACGCTCGGCTGTGTTTGGCCGGCAAGCCGAGCATGGGCTCGGCTCTACGGGATCAGCGTGCTGCGGCCGTTTCCTTGGCCAACTGCGCGTCGAACTTCTTCTCGGCCGCATCCGCGTAGGCCTTGCAGTTCAGTGCCTTGTCGCTGGCCTTGCTGCCAGCGGCATAGTTCCAGTTGCTGGCGCCCGGATGCGGGGTCAGCAACAGGTCGCAGGGCAGGCCGCGCACCGTAGCGAAGCTGCGCCGGTAGTCCTCGACCAGGTGGGGATAGCGGGCGTTGCCCTGCAGCTGGTAGCCCGGCGCACTCAGGCTGTCGGCGTAGGCGATGCGCACCGGCTTGCCATCGCGGGTATCGGTCCAGGTCCAGGCGGTGCTGCCCGGGGTGTGCCCCGGCATGAAGTGTGCGGTGAACGCGATGCCACCCACCGTGACCACTTCGCCATCCATGATGATCCGGTCGGTGCTGGCCGGCGGAAAGGTGATGCTGTCGCCAAAGTGCAGGTCGTTGCTGCCGCCGCGCGCCAGCAGCACCGCTGATTCGGCGTTGGCTGCCACCATCGCACCGGTACGGCGCTTCAGTTCTGCCACCGGGCCCGCATGGTCGGCATGCGCATGGCTGAGCAGGATCAAGCGCAGGTCCTGCGGCGCCACGTCGCGCACCTTCATGTTGCTGATGAGGTGGCTGGCCATCTGCGGCATGCCGCCGTCGAGCAGCACCGCGCCGTCGGCGGTCTGCACCAGTAGCGCGGTCAGGTCCTCAGTGCCGATCTGCCAGGTATGGTCGGCGATCTGCAGCGGCGCCATCGGCTGCAGCCAGGATGGGTCTACGGTGTAGGCCTGCAGCTGTGGCAGCGGTGTGTCGGCGGCAGTGACATCAAAGGCAAGTGTGGCAGTCAGGGCAAGGGTCGTCAGGCAACGGCGCATGGCGGAGAGGAGTCTGGATAGGGTCGGATGAAGCTAGCACGTACCCTGGACGGCCCGTTTCGCGAATAACTCATGGCTGCCATAAGGTTCGCCGCAGCCGATGCCGGGATTGTTCGCTTGCTCTGGACTGTGAATCCATCTCCACGGGCTGTTGCGCACAATCGGCCGGGGCTAGCCTGTTCCCAGGCTCAAGGAGGTGGACCATGCATGTGCTCATGGTGATGCTCGGCGGCGTGCTCCTGCTGGGCGTGTTCCTGCTGTTTGGCCGTCTCTGGAGCGTGGGCACCTCGCAGCTGCCCACGGCGCTGATCGCCTTCATCGCTACCTGGCTGCTGGTGGCCGTGGCCAACATGTGGGTGGGGGTCAGCAAGGCCGGTTACGCGGTACGCGAGGAGTTGCCGATCCTGTTGCTGGTGTTTGCCGCGCCGGCTTTGCTGGCCGGTTTCCTGTACTGGCGCCTGGCGCGCTGAAGGAGTTCCATGCGTACCCGACTGCGCTTGCCCGCGCTGCGCCACCGCGACGGCCACCATGCCCGCGTGACCTACGAAGAACTGTTCTTCGATCTGGTCTACGTATTCGCGGTCACCCAGCTCAGCCACCATCTGCTGCACCACCTGGACCTGGCCGGTGTACTGCAGACGCTGGTGCTGTGGTTCGCGGTCTGGCTCGGCTGGCAGTACGCGTGCTGGGTCAGCAACTGGTTCGACCCGGAGGTGCCGCGCATCCGCGGCCTGCTGTTCGCCACCATGCTGCTGGCGTTGTTGATGTCCTCGTCCATTCCCGAGGCGTTTGCCGATCGTGCGTGGATCTTCGCCGGGGCGTACGCCACGATGCAGGTCGGACGCACCGCGTTCGTGCTGCTGGAGGTCGGCCGGAGCCATCCGTTGGCACCGAACTTCCGCCGCATGCTGGCCTGGGTCAGCGTGTCGGCCTGCTTCTGGCTGGCCGGCGCGGCGGCCGAGGGCAACCTCCGCCTGGCATTGTGGGCGTTGGCGGTGGCCTGCGAATACATCTCGCCGATGTTCGGCTTCGCGTTCCCGGGCATGGGCCGTTCGCACACCCGCGACTGGACCATCGAGGGCGGACACCTGGCCGAACGCTGCCAGCTGTTCGTCATCGTCGCACTGGGCGAGACGTTGCTGGCAACCGGGGGCGTGCTCAGCGACGTCGAGCATTGGAGCCTGGAAGTGGTTTCAGCGGTGTTGGCCACCTTCGCCGGCACGATTGCCATGTGGTGGCTGTACTTCGGCATCTCCAGCCGCGATGCCACAGAGGCCATCACCCACGCCGAAGACCCCGGGCGGATGGGCGCCAACTTCCACTACGTGCATGCATTGCTGATCGCCGGCATCATCGCCACGGCGGTGGGCAATGATCTGGTCATGGACCATCCGGGGGTGGCCGTCACCCCGGTTTACGTGACCGTGATGGTGGCAGGCCCGCTGATCTATCTGCTGGGCAGTGCCCTGTACAAGCGCGTGGTCTATGGGCACGCGCCGCGCTCGCATCTGCTGGGCGCGGTGGCGCTGCTTGTGCTGGGGCTGATGCTACCGCACGTGCATCTGCTGGCCGCCGGATGGCTGACCAGCCTGGTGCTGCTGGGCGTGGGGCTGCTGGATACGCGATTGAAGCGCCGCTTGCAGCGGGCGTGATCCGTTGGGTCCGCCCACTGCTTCAGCCTTCACGGAGCGCGAGCGCGGCGCAGTGCCTGAAGGTCGACGCTACCGCCTCCGGCCAGCACGCGGATTGCTGGCAGGCGAGGTAAGCGCTGCGGCCATCACTGCAAGCTTGCCGATTGTGTTCATATTGCGGGCGGTGCCGTGCTGGGCATAGGGCACCCGCAAGCGCGAGTCGGCCATGCCGGCACCGTAGTGGATGAAGATCTCGCGCGTGCCGAGTGCGAGCTGTTCATCGCGCCGGCCGGTCACGCCGTCCAGCGGATCGGCAGGCAGGCTGCCGTCGAGGAACAGCGCGACCACACGGTTGCCGGCGGCCTGCGCAAACGGGTTGCGTGCCACCACGCCTACGATCTCGTTGGCCGAGCGCACCAGCACGCCCACAGGCTTGCCGGCGTACGCCTGCAGCCGTTGGGCGAGGGCCTCCCGTACGGTGGATTCATCAAGCCCGCTGCGGAACACCACATTGCCGCTGGCGATGTAGGTGCGGACATCGGCGAAGCCTGCGTCCTCGCACATCGCCACCAGTTCGCGCATCGGCAGCTTGCCGGTGCCGCCGACGTTGACCGCGCGCAGCAGCGCGACGTGGACGTTCATGGCGTACCCGCCTGCAGGCGGTCGTACATGCGCACCAGGTCAACCAGGGTGCGTGCGCCCATCTTGCGCATCACCTGCGCACGGCGCACCTTCACCGTGATCTCGCTGACGCCCAGGTCGCCGGCGATCTGCTTGTTGAGGCGGCCGCGCACCACGCCATCGACCACCTCGCGCTCGCCGGCATTGAGGGTGTCCCAGCGCAGCTGCAGCGCGCCGAGTGCCTCGCCCTCACGGCGGCGCTGGCGGTCGATCTCGATGCCCTTGTGGATGGCGTCAAGCAGTTCCTGGTCACGGAAGGGCTTGGTGAGGAATTCGATGGCGCCGTCCTTGATCGCGTTGACGCCCATCGCGATGTCGCCGTGGCCGGTGATGAACACCACCGGCAGCTGCAGGCCGTGGCTGCCCATCGTGCGATGGAATTCAAGACCGCTCTGGCCGGGCATGCGCACGTCCAGCACGAGACATGCCGGTGCGTCTTCCAGCGCGTGTTCGAGGAAGGCCTGGGTGGAGGCGAAGGCCCGCACCTGCAGGCCCATCGAGGCCAGCAGGTCTTCCAGTGCCGCGCGCACCGACGGATCGTCGTCGACCACATAGACGATGGGTGCCCGATCGGGGTTGGCGGCAGTGGGCTTACGCATGGTGGGCGTCCGTGGCAATGGGCAGGTCGAACACAAAGCAGGCACCGCCGCCTGCCGGTCGTTCGGCACGGATCTGGCCGTCGTTGGCTTCGATCATCGAGCGGCTCAGGCTGAGACCCAGCCCCAGACCGTGCGACTTGGTGGTCCAGAAGGCATCGAAGACGCGTTCGGGATGATCGGCGGGCAGGCCGACACCGCGATCACGGACGCTGAGGCTGACCCGCTGGCCGTCGCGCCGGGTCAGCAGGGACAAGCGCCGGTCGGCGGTGGGCACGGTCTCCATCGCGTCCACCGCATTGAGGATCAGGTTGCCGATCACCTGCTGCACCTGCACGCGGTCGGCCTGCACCGGTGGCAGTTCGGCGTCCAGCAGCAGCGCCACGGCCACGCCATGCCGGTCCAGCTCGCTGCGCGACAGCGCCAGCATTTCCTCCACCGCCTCGTTCAGATCGAAGGCGCGTCGCTCCGGTGCCGCGCCCTGGGTCAGGCCGCGGATGCGGGCGATCACGTCGCCTGCGCGGTGTGCATCGGCCAGGATGCGGGCCACGGTCTGCCGGGCCTTGTCCACGTTCGGTGGGTCCTGCGCGAGCCAACGCTGGCAGGCTTCGGCGCTGCTGGCGATGGCCGCCAGCGGCTGGTTCACTTCATGCGCGATGGAGGTGGTGAGCTCGCCCACGGTGGAGGCGCGCGCAACGCGCAGCAGGCGGCCCTGTGCTTCCTGCACGGCGGCCTTGGCCGCTTCCATGTTCAGCGCGAGGTAGGTGGTGATGCCGATCACCAGCATGCCGATGACCGAGTTGACCAGGCCGATGCGATAGGTGCCGAAGCGGGTCAGGAAGAAGCTCAGCCCGGTCAGCGCGATGCAGGTAATGGCCAGGGTGATCAACCCGCGTGCGCCCAGCACGCGCGATGCGGCCAGGATGACCGCCGCGTAGAAGCAGGCAGCGGCAACCGCGTAATCGGTGACGGTGTCGATCAGGAAGATCGCCGCCATCACAACGATCAGGACCAGCAGCACCAGTGGGCGGCGGGGCGACAGCGATGGCATCGGGACGGCTCCCTGGCGTGGGGTGAAAGGATAGCAAAGCCGCCATCGGTGGATGCCGGCCTTGGTCGGCACCGGTCAAAGCGATGCCTGGTAGTGCCGGCCGCTGGCCGGCATCTGCACGGTGCTTCCGGAGATCACGGGGTTGCCGGCCAGCGGCCG
>NZ_JBHHMJ010000701.1:0-318 GCF_042136455.1 Stenotrophomonas sp. 3diitr2024 | reverse complement strand
GGCATCCATGCCGCGGACTGATCTGGCCCCCCGCCACCGGACCCACCCCGCCTTCGACAGTCTTCCGCGATCTGTCGGAACGCGTTCTGCGCTGCTGTTGGTAGGTGTCGATCTGGATCGACACGGTAGATCCACGCCATGCGTGGATGGCAGACACCAGGAATGTCTGAAGGGTCGGCTTTTGCCTTTGATTTTTCTTTTGATCTTCCCGCGGTGCGCAGAAAACTGTCCATGGCCGGGAGGGTGGGTCGGCTGGGGGCGTGAGCCGCATGGATGCGGCGACCGAGCTTACATGGACGTACTTGCAGCGGCCCCCAG
>NZ_JBHHMJ010000687.1:0-865 GCF_042136455.1 Stenotrophomonas sp. 3diitr2024 | reverse complement strand
GGCCGCTGGCCGGCAAAAACAGGAAATGCCGGCCAGCGGCCGGCACTGCCGCAGGGTCTTACGACCAGTCGTACGAGAACAGCACCGTGCGGCTCACCGGCTCATACAGCATCACGATCGCGTCGGCGCCGGTGGCGCACCAGTTGTAGCCGGCGACTTCGGCGACGGCGAAGAACTTGTGGCCATCGCGGCGGATGATCGCCAGTTCGGCATCATCTGGAGCATGCCGGTCGTTGGCGGCGTCGGTGAATTCCAGGGTGAAGGCGGCAGGAATATCGGCCGTTTCGATCCAGTTGCCACAGGAAATCTGTCCCCCCAGCGTATCCAGATAAGCGCGCTCGCTGGCCTCACCCTTGCCGTAGCGCGAGTAGCAGGCGAGGCGGCCATGCATGGCGTGGTAGTCGCGGGCCTTGGCGTAGCTGTCGCGCATCTGCGCAATGTGTTCCTGCGCGTCCTTGTCCTGTACTGCATCGCCGATGAAATAGCCCTCGTTGCCGAGGAAGCGCATCTGGTTGCCGGCGGTCAGCTCGAAGGCGATCCAGTTGGTGGCGGTGAAATCGTTGTGGTGTTCTTCGGTGGTTTCGCCGATGCAGCCGTCGTACGGCTCGATCGGGCACAGCATCGTCGCCACCTGGCCGGCCAGTTCCGGGCGCAGCACACCGAGGTCGATCTTCAGCAGTGGCAGCAGGTGCTGGCCGAGCCAGGCCTGGTCGGCGGGGAAGACGTCGGTGGGGAAGGGGACCATGCCGGGCAGCAGGTCGCTCAGTTCAGTCTGGTGGATCATGTCAGTCCTTTGAATTGGATCGGTAGTGCCGGCCGCTGGCCGGCATGCGCGAAGCGTCTGGAGGTTGCCGGCCAGCGGCCG
>NZ_JBHHMJ010000683.1:0-5049 GCF_042136455.1 Stenotrophomonas sp. 3diitr2024 | reverse complement strand
CACCACCGCGCTGCTGCTGATGAGCGCTGCGCCGCTGCTGTTCACCGCCTGCCAGAAGGAGCCGGAGGTGAAGGTGCAGGAAGGCCTGTACACCTCGGTCGAGGCCTGCACCGAGGCCACCGGTGATCCGTCGTCGTGCCGTGGCGCTCGCCGGCGACGCCGCTTTCGCGGGCGGCGCCGACGCTCGCGAACGCCAGCAGCATTCCTCCCAGCACAGCAGCGGTCATGCGCATCTTCAACTCCTTGTCAGTGGTGACGGTCGTCGACGGGCAGCCAGATCTCCACGCCGCCGTTGCCGCTGTGCTCGTCGAACCGGGCGTCGTAGCGCTCCAGGTCCGGCGCATCGGCAAGGCTCAGGTTGGACGCAGGGAGATAATGATCCAGCAACCAGAACCAGGTCGAGCGGATGGCCGAGATGTGTCCGCCGTGCCAAGCCACCAGGTAGCGGCGCGCCGGAATGTCCACGCGTCGCCAGTGCGCAGGCACGCTCGGCACCGTGCTTGCCGGTAGTGCCGCAATGTAGTCGAAGCCACCATCGTCATCACTGTTGCAGCACACGCCGAAGCTGATCGGCGCCGGCATCGGCCATTCGCGGTTGAGCTGCGCCCACTGGCCGGGAATCGCGCCGCCACTGTCGCGGGTATGCCGCACGCCGATGCCGGCCACCTGGAACGCGGGCGTCTCGAGCAGGCGGGGGGCTTCAATGCAGGCGGACGGGGCCTCGTCCATGCGGATCGCCTGCACCAGCGCCAGCCCATCGGTGCCCTGTTCGCGTACGCGCTCCGGCGTCTGTCCAAACTGTTCGCTGAAGGCACGCGTGAAGGCGGCATGGGTGGTATAGCCGGCACCCAGCGCCACCTGCAGGATGTCGCCGGCGCCGCTGGCCAACTGCTGCGCGGCAGCGGTCAGGCGGCGCCCGCGCAGGTAGCGCACCACCGAGGTGCCGGTGCGGGCCTGGAACAGGCGCGACAGATGGAATGGCGACAGGCCCGCCGCAGCGGCAATGTCGGCCAGCGCCAGTGGCCGGTCCGCGTGGGTTTCGATGTACCACAATGCCTTGCCTGTCGCGCTCATCCTGCCGTTCCCCGGATCGAATGCCGGCACAGTAGCGGATCGGCAGGCGCGGCGTTTAGCAGTTCTTGCGCCTGTGCGGATTCAAGCTGTCGCACTGACGTCATGCCTCCTTCACAGATCGCGCCGAGACTGCGCGCCTTGTCCAGGCCTGCGCTACCCCCGCAGGTGCTGGCCCTGTCGCGTCCTCCCGGAGCCCTGCCGTGCATCGTTCGAAGCTTTCGCGTTCCATCCTCCTTGCCCTTTGCATGGCCAGCGCAGGAGGCGCGATTGCAGCGGAGGCCGATGCGGTCGATGCCGCCGGCGGCAGCCGCGCCGTGCCCACCCAGCTCGACGCGATGCTGGTCACCGGTACCCGCGCGTCCAACCGCACCCAGTTCGAAACGCTGGCGCCGGTGGACGTGTTCAGCAAGGAAGACATCAGGTCCGTCGAATCCACCGACCTGAAGGACGTGCTGGCGCAGCTGGTGCCATCATTCGTGGTGCAGCGCCTGCCGATGGCGGACGGCCAGGTGTTCGTGCGTCCGGCCACCCTGCGTGGCCTGTCGCCGGACCAGACCCTGGTGCTGGTCAACGGTCGCCGCTTCCATCGCAGCGCGCTGCTCGGCAACCGCGGTGCGCAGGCCGCTGATCTGGAACAGATTCCCACCAGTGCGATCAAGCGCATCGAGGTGCTGCGTGATGGTGCGTCGGCGCAGTACGGCTCGGACGCCATCGCCGGTGTCATCAACATCATCCTCGAGGATGGCCCGGGTAGCGAGATCACCGCCGGCTATTCGCAGTACGCGCAGGGCGACGGTGCCTCGCGCGACTTCAGTGCGCGCACCGGCTGGTCGCTGGGCGACTATGGCAGCCTGGTGCTGTTCGCCGAATCGTCCAACTCCGACGCCACCTCGCGCACGCGCCAGCGCCCGGACGCGATCACCTTCCAGGCTGCACATCCGGAGCTGGACGTGCCCAATCCGGTGCAGCGCTGGGGCCAGCCGGAGCTGGAAAGCCGCCGCGTCGGCTTCAACGTGAAGGCCAATGCCAGCGAGACGCTGGAGTTCTATGCCTTCGGCCTGTACAGCCACAGCGATGGCGTCAGTGATTTCAACTGGCGCAATCCGGACACTACCACCGGTGCGTACCGCACCACCGCCATCTTCCCGGGCTGGAACCTGCGCTCGCTGTATCCGGTCGGCTTCAGCCCGCAGTACGGCAACGTCCAGAACGACCTGCAGCTGGTCGGTGGCCTGCGCGGCGAGATCACGCCCAAGCTGCGCTGGGATGTCAGCGCCTCGGATGGCCGCAACGCCATCGACTACAGCTTGAAGAACTCGATCAATGCCTCGCTCGGCCCGGCCAGCCCGACCGCGTTCGATCTTGGCCGCCTGACCCAGACCGAGAAGAACGCCAACGCAGACTTCAACTACGAGTGGGACGTGGCCGCGCTGTCCCAGCCGGTCAACGTCGCCTTCGGTGGCGAGTTCCGCCAGGAGACCTACCAGGTGCGTGCCGGCGACCCGGCCTCGTACGCGGTGGGTCCGGGCGCTGCGGCGGGCCTGGAGGCCAATTCCAATGGCGCGCCCGGCTTCTCGGCCAGCCAGGCCGGGCAGTGGAGCCAGCGCAGCAAGGCCGCCTACGTGGACATGGAAGTACCGCTGGGCGAGCCCTGGAGCATCGGTGCAGCCGGCCGCTACGAGGACTTCTCCAGCTTCGGCAGCACGCTGGACGGCAAGCTCTCGGCGCGCTTCGCGATCACCCCGGACGTAGCCCTGCGCGGTACCGTGTCCAGCGGCTTCCGTGCGCCGACGCCGGCGCAGCTCAATACCACCAGCACCACCCAGGGGTTGGATACGCGCACGCTGCAGATCTTCACCAGTGGCCGTCTGTCGCCGAACGATCCGCTGGCGCAGCTGCTCGGCGCCAGGCCGCTGAAGCCGGAACAATCGCGTACCGCGTCGCTGGGCCTGACCTGGCGCACCGACCTGGGCCTGTCCGGCTCGGTGGATGTCTACCAGATCAAGCTCAGCGACCGCTTCAGCCAGTCGGCCAGTTTCGCCATTCCGTCCGGTACGCCCAATCCGCTGGGCTATACCTCGGTGAACTATTTCACCAACGACTTCGATACCACCACTACCGGCGTGGACGTGGTCGGCAACTACCTGCGCGATCTCGGCGCAGGCCGCATGACGCTGACCCTGGCCTACAACTACAACCGCACCCGCGTGGACAACGGCAGCACCTCGGTGGCCACCAACGAGACCCAGCGCGTGCTGTTCGAGGATCGCCTGCCCGAGCACAAGGGCAGCCTGACCGGAAGCTGGGACATCGGCGCCTGGTCGCTGATGGCACGCATGCGCTACTACGGCGCCTGGACCGATTCCAGCGGCAATGCAGTGGGCGATATCTACCAGCGCTTCGGCGCGATGAGCTTCCTCGACCTGGCCGTCGGCTATCGCATCAACGAACATCACAGCCTGCGTGTGGGTGCCGACAACGTATTCGACCGCTATCCGGACGAAGCCACCTTCCAGGCCAGTCGCGGCCTGGTCTACTCGCGCAACGCGCCGTACGACACCGACGGCGCCAACCTGTACGCACAGTACCGGCTGAGCTTCTGATGGACCCGGCCCGCCGCTCCCTGTTGCGTGCCGGCACCTTGCTGCCGGCCGCAGCCGCACTTTCTTCACTGCCGGCCATGGCTGCCACGCGTTACGCTGCGTCCATGCAGATTCCCGCAACGACCGTGGCGCCGGGCGTGCTGGCCCGCGATGAAAACTACTGGGCCGCCGTGGCCAGCCACTTCGATGTCACCGACGAAGTGAACCATCTGGAGAACGGCTACTGGGGCGCGATGGGCCGCCAGACGCTGGCCAGCTACCAGCGCCACACCGCGGAAGTGAACCGAGGCAATGCCTGGTATGGCCGCCGTGAGTTCCCGGCGCAGTACATGGCGGTGCAGCGGCAGGTGGCCGAACTGCTGGGCGTGGGCGCCGACGAGATCGCACTGACCCGCGGTGCCACCGAGGCGATGCTGGCGCTGATCGGCGGCTACAACCGCCTGCAGCCCGGCGACCAGGTGCTGTACGCCGATATCGACTACGACAGCATGATCGGCGCGATGCGCTGGCTGCAGCAGCGCCGCGGCGTGCAGGCCGAGCGCATCGCGCTGCCGGCAGTGCCCGACCATGCGCAGATCCTGCAGGCCTACGAGGCCACGTTCGCGTGGCTGCCTCGCCTGAAACTGGTGCTGCTGACCCAGGTCAGCCATCGCCATGGACTGGTGCTGCCGGTGGCCGAAATCGCCGAACGTGCGCGCGCACGCGGCATCGACGTGATCGTTGATGCCGCACACGGGTTTGGCCAGATCGACTACGCGGTGCCGCAGCTCAAGGCCGATTTCGTTGGCATCAACCTGCACAAGTGGATCGGTGCGCCGGTCGGCGTCGGCGCGATGTATGTGCGCAAGGGCCGCGTTGCGGACCTGGACCCGTACATGGGCGAGACCGACGATGGCCGCGTGGGCAGCCGTGTGCACACCGGCACGGTCAACTTCGCCGCTTACCTGGCGCTGCCGGACGCGATCGCGCTGCACCAGCGCATCGGCGCGGCCAACAAGCAGGCGCGCCTGCGCTACCTGCGCGAGCGCTGGACCGTCCCTGCGCGGCAGATGGCGCATATCGAAGTGCTGTCGTCGCCTGATCCGGCGCTGGCCAGCGCATTGGCCAGCTTCCGCCTGCGCGGGCGCACCAGCGTGGCTGACAACATCGCGCTTCAGAAGCGCCTGCTGGAGGAGCATCGCGTGTTCACCACGCATCGTGACGGGTTGGACTCCGGCGCCTGCGTGCGGGTGACGCCGTCGGTGTTCACCCGGCCAGCGCAGATGGATGTGCTGGTACAGGCCCTCGCGGCCCTGGCCTGACCGTAAACGGTAGTGCCGGCCGCTGGCCGGCAACCTCATGATCCGTGCACGCCGTTGCCGGCCAGCGGCCG
>NZ_JBHHMJ010000643.1:0-627 GCF_042136455.1 Stenotrophomonas sp. 3diitr2024 | reverse complement strand
CGCTGTCGGTGGTGGCGGTTGCATCGGCGGCGCTGATCCTGCCGTCGGCGGCAGTGCTGCTGGCGGTGCTGGCGCTGCTGATCGCCTTCGGTGTGCCGTGGCTGGGCGTGCGTGGCCACGATGAGGAAGAAGCCGACCGCGCCGCGCATCGCGCCGCATTGCGCACCGCGGCCTTTGAAGGGTTGGAAGGGGCGGGAGATCTAGCCGCGCTGGATGCCGATGCCGCGTGGCAGCTGAAAGTGCGCGTGGCAGCCAAGCAGTTGGCCTCGCGTGACCGCCGCCGTCGCTGGCGCCTGATCGCGGCCTCGACCCTGCACGGCCTGGTGGCCGGGCTGGGCCTGGTGGCGATGCTGGCGTTGGCCCTGCACGCCGCCGAACAGCAGCGCATCGCGCCGGAGATGGCGGCGGGCCTCGTGTTCCTGACCGTGGCGTTGATCGAACTGTGGGCCGGCATGGGCCTGGCCTGGCAGTCGCTGCAGTCCGGGCGCATTGCCGCCGATCGCCTGCAGGCGATCATCGAGCAACCGCCGACGGTGGACGATCCGCAGGTGCCACAGCCGGTGCCGCAAGCCGCGCGCGTGCATTGGGACGATGTGCATTTCCAGTGGCCGGGCGCGGCGCGGCCGG
>NZ_JBHHMJ010000639.1:0-3948 GCF_042136455.1 Stenotrophomonas sp. 3diitr2024 | reverse complement strand
CCACACGAAAAACGCCGGCTTGCGCCGGCGTTTTCCGTTTCCAGCAAGAGCGCCCTTACGGAGCCTTCTGGATGACCGCACAGGCCAGGCGCGCGCCGGCGTTGCCGGTCGGCTGGGTCTTGTAGTCGTCCGCATCGGCGTGGACGATCAGGCCGCGGCCGATGATGTCGAAGTCATCACCCTTGCCGATGTTGACGTTGCTCGACACCGGGCCGTCGATGGTGGCCACGCCCTTGTCGTCGGCCTTGATGTTGGGCATGTCGCC
This sequence comes from Stenotrophomonas sp. 3diitr2024, assembly GCF_042136455.1. Taxonomy (NCBI): domain Bacteria; kingdom Pseudomonadati; phylum Pseudomonadota; class Gammaproteobacteria; order Lysobacterales; family Lysobacteraceae; genus Stenotrophomonas; species Stenotrophomonas sp. 3diitr2024. The sequence goes on along the minus strand of NZ_JBHHMJ010000639.1, from coordinate 3,683 downwards.
GCCGTGGTGCGGATCGGTGGCGACGTTGCCGTGATCCTGCTTGCCCGGGTTGAAGTGGCCGCCGGCGCTCATGCCGTCCGGCGCGCTGCAGTCGCCCTTCTCGTGGATGTGGAAGCCATGTTCGCTGCCCGGCTTCAGGCCGGTAATCTGGCCGGTCACGTGGACCTTGCCATCAACCACCTTGAAGGTGACGCTGCCCTTGGTCTCGTTGCCCTGGGTCGGTGCCAGTTCGGCCGTTGCCGAAGCATCGCCCGTCGGTGCAGCCGCCGGTGCCGGCGCTGCAGCCGGTTCGGTGGTGGCGCCGTCAGCCGGCGGGGTTTCAGTCTGCGGCGCGGCGGGCTGCTGGTTGCAGGCCGCCAGGCCCAGCGCGGCGATGGCCGCAAACAGCGAAGTGTGGATCAGACGCATTGGAATCTCTCCCTCGATGATGCCTGCAGTGATCAGCGGACGACCCGGATCACGCCACAGGCGATGCGGACGCCGGCATTGCCGGCGGGCTGGCTGCGATAGTCGTCGGCGTTGGCATGCACGACCAGTGCGCGTCCGGCGATATCGGTGGCGGCGCCTCCGCCAAGGGTAACCCCCTTGAGGTGGATATCGACGTTGGCGCGGCCCTGGGCATCGGCACGCAGATTGTCCATGTCGCCCAGGTGGTGCTTGCCGGTGCCGGCGCGGCCATGCGCAGTGCCACCGGGATTGAAGTGATTGCCGGCACTGCTGGCATCCACCGCACTGCAGTCGCCGCGCTCATGGATGTGGAAGCCGGCCTGCTGCATCGGCTGCAGGCCACCGACCAGGCCGGTGATGTGGATGCCACCGGGCTCCACCATCAGTGCGATGCGGCCACTGACGATGCTGGCCGAGGCCGGCGCGAGATTGGCCTCGCCCTGCTTCGCAGCACTGACCACGGTCGGCGGTGGCGGCGTGGGTTCGGCCTTCTTCGGCGCACTGCCACAGGCAGACAGCAGCACGGCGGCGGACAACGGCAGGATGGCAAAGGACAGACGCATCGAAGACTCCTTGCAGGTGACACTACGGACGGCATCGTCCATGAACGATCAACGGTTCGGCAAGCGGGCGCGAGGATCGCGTGCAGGGATCGTTCAATGGCCCCCGCGGCGGCGCCCGGCGCCCAGCTTGCGGGTAAGGGTATTGCGGCCCAGGCCCAGGCGGGCAGCGGCTTCGGCGCGGCGGCCATGGGTAATCTGAAGCGCCGCTTCCAGCAGCGCATGGTCGACCCGCTCGCGCACCTGCGCATGCAGCCCTTCCACACCTTCGGCCAGCTGGCGGCGCGCCCATTCGGCCAGCAGCGCTTCCCACTGGCCTGGATCGGCACCGCTGATGCTGCCGCGACGGCCCCGCGTACGGTTCAGCGCGGTATCGACGTCGGCCACGCCGATGGTGTCAGCGGCGGCCAGCGCGGCCATCCGCCAGCACACGTTTTCCAGCTCGCGCACATTGCCCGGCCAGTCGTGCTCGCGCAGCGCCTGCAGGGCCGCGGCGGTCAGGCGCTTCGGCGGCGTATCCAGCTTGCGTGCGGCGGCAGCCAGGAAGGTGCTGGCCAATTGCGCGATGTCCTCGCGGCGCTCGCGCAGTGGCGGCAGCTGCAGGCGCACCACGTCCAGGCGGTGCAGCAGATCTGCGCGGAACTTCCCCTGCGCGACCAGTCCCTCCAGATCCTGGTGGGTGGCGGCCACCACGCGCACGTCGACGCGGATCAGCTCGCGGCCACCGACGCGGAAGAACTCACCCTGCGCCAGCACACGCAGCAGGCGGGTCTGCAGCGGCAACGGCATGTCGCCGATCTCATCCAGGAACAGCGTGCCACCGTTGGCCTGCTCGAAGCGGCCGATGTGGCGGCGCTGCGCACCGGTGAAGGCACCGGCCTCGTGGCCGAACAACTCGCTTTCCAGCAGCTCGGACGGGATTGCAGCGGTATTGAGCGCGACGAACGGACCCAGCGCGCGCGGTGATTCGCGATGCAGCGCATTGGCCACCAGCTCCTTGCCGGTGCCGGTCTCGCCGGTGATCAGCACCGCCAGCGGTGCCTGCGCCAGGCGACCGATGGCGCGGAACAGCGCGCGCATCGGCGGCGTATCACCCACCAGTTGCGGCGGCTGGTCGCTATGCGCTTCCGCCGCAGGTGCGGGTGCCGCGAGTGCCGGTGCAACGGCCGGCAACACCCGCTGCGCCAGTGCCACCGCATCGTCCAGATCGAACGGCTTGGACAGGAATTCATGCGCGCCACCGCGGAACGCACCGGCCGTGCTGGCGACATCGGTATAGGCCGACATCACCACCACCGGCAGCTGCGGCAACGCGGCCTTGAGCTTGTCCAGCAGCACCAGGCCATCGTCGCCAGGCATGCGCACATCGGTGAATAGCAGCGCCGGCGGCGCGCCTTCGCCCAGGGCCTGCAGGGCAGCCGCAGCGCTGTCGAAATCGACAACCTGGTAGCCCGCCTCGCGCAGCGCGGTGCACAGCACGAAGCGCACGGCACGATCGTCATCGACTACCCAGATGCGCTGCGCGGTGGTGGGGAACTCAGACATCGCGCGGGGCCTCCTCGGCCGGGGCGGTGCCGTTGCCGATCGGCAACAGCAGGGTGAACACGGTATGGCCCGGGCGCGAGCGGTAGGTGAGCGTGCCGCGATGCTCGCGCGCCACCTGCTGGGCCAGCGCCAGGCCCAGCCCGGTGCCTTCGGCGCGGCCACTCACCAAGGGCAGGAACAGGTGTTCGGCCAGTTCCTCCGGCACGCCACGGCCGTCGTCGGCGATCTCCAGGCGCAACGCCAGCGTGTGCAGCTGCTCGGCGATGCGCACGCCATGCTCCACGCGGGTGCGCAGGGTGATGCCGCCGGCACCGGCCTGGATCGCGTTGCGCACCAGGTTCCACACCGCCTGGGTGAGGCGGTCGGCGTCGCCGTGGAATTCGGGAATGCTGGGGTCGTAGTCGCGCTGCAGGCGTACCGCCCAGCCGGCCTCATTCTCGGCCAGGCGCAGCACGCGCTCGAGCGCGGCATGGATGTTCAGTTCCGCATGCGGCGCGGCCGGGGCCGGCGACAACAGCTGGTCAAGCAGGCCGTTGAGGCGCTCGATCTCCGAGCCGATCAGCTCGATCAGCTCGCGTTCGCTGGCATCGCGCTGGGCCGCGCGGCGGGCCAGCAGCTGGGCCGCGCCCTTCAACCCGGCCAGCGGGTTGCGCAGCTCATGGGCCAGCCCCTTCAGCGCCGCACTGAGCGCGCTGGGCAGGGCCTGGGTCGGGTCGAGCCCGGGGAATTCATCGACCGGATGCGCCTCCAGCAACCAGCCGCCATCGTCGCGCCGGCTCATCCAGCCCTCGGCGAAGCGCGGCGCTTCGCCGGGCACCGCCAGCGCCAGCCGGTTCAAGCGCAGGCTGTCGCGCTCATCGCGGGCCAGGAAATGGGCCAGTGCCTCGCCCTGCACTTCCAGCGCGGCCAATGGGCGACCCAGCAGTCGCCGGGCGCTGACGCCCAGCCAGCGGGCGAACGCCGGATTGCAGCCGGCGATGCAGCCATCGGCCCCGGCCCAGGCCAGCGGCGTGCCCAGGGCATCGAGGGACGGCGGGGGAGAGGGGTCGGACATTGCACCAATGTAGTGCAAAACGCGGGGTTCGGGGTCAGAGCCCTTTCCTCGCGGAAAGGGATCTGACCGCATGCGCT
>NZ_JBHHMJ010000634.1:0-4160 GCF_042136455.1 Stenotrophomonas sp. 3diitr2024 | reverse complement strand
GCGATGCCCTGCATCGCGGCCTTTTTCGTTTGCGCGCCTGCCCGCCGCCACGCGGCCCTCTGGCCATCTCCGGCCGATTTTCCGTGATTGCCCATCAAGCCGGGTCGCACCCCGCCGATACCTTCATCAGCGCTGGTCAGGCCCTGCCCGACCGCCCCTCCCGGGGTCGCTTCCATCCTGGCAACAGGGCTGAAAACCCCGGGAAAACAGCTTCAGGCAACGAATTCCGGCTTCAGCGGAATTCACGGCTAAAGGTTGTTGACAAAGCGCCGTTATTCATTTGGCAACGGCGAAGCACACAGCCACACAAAAAAACAGGCGGCGCTTCGTTTCATTCACCAACGGGTTCCATATAAGAGGAGACGACCCCATGGCACAGGTAATCAACACCAATACGATGTCGCTCAACGCTCAGCGCAACCTGAGCACCAGCGGCAGCTCGCTCGCTACCACCATCCAGCGCCTCTCGTCCGGCCTGCGCATCAACAGCGCGAAGGACGACGCGGCCGGCCTGGCCATCAGCGAGCGCTTCACCACCCAGATCCGCGGTCTGGACGTGGCCATCCGCAACGCCAACGACGGCATCTCGCTGGCCCAGGTCGCCGAGGGTTCGCTGAACGAAGTCGGCAACAACCTGCAGCGCATCCGCGAACTGGGTGTGCAGGCCTCCAACGCCACCAACTCGGCCAGCGACCGCAAGGCCCTGCAGGCGGAAGTGACCCAGCTGGTCTCGGAAATCGATCGTGTGGCCAAGCAGGCCGACTTCAACGGTACCAAGCTGCTGGACGGCAGCTTCACCAGCCAGCTGTTCCAGGTGGGCGCCAACGCCGGCCAGGCCATTGCCATCAACAGCGTGGTCAACGCCAAGGCCGATTCGCTGGGGGCTGCCACCTTCGCCAACGGCTACACCGGCACCGCGCTGGCGGTGGACAAGGCCACGGCCGACACCACCTACTCCGGCCTGCAGGTCTCGGTCACCCCGCCGGGCGGCACCGCCACCACGGTCACCATCAGCGACTTCACCGTGAAGGCCGGCGAGTCGATCACCTCGGCCACCGCTGCGGCGATCAACAACAAGCTGGGTGAAACCGGCGTGGTGGCCTCGGTCAATGCCGGCGTCATCAGCCTGGCTTCGGTCAAGGATGGCCAGACCTTCGCCCTGGGCGTCAGCGCGGCAACCCCGCCGGCCGGCGTCACCGCCGCGACCATCGCCGGCCTCGGCCTGACCGAGACCAGCACCAACGGCGGCACCCTGACCGGTGCAGCAGCCAGCTTCGTCAAGGACCTGAACGTCACCACCGCCGAAGGCGCACAGAAGGCGATGTCGATCGTCGACAAGGCCCTGGAATCGGTCAACAGCGTCCGCGCCGACCTCGGCGCGATCCAGAACCGCTTCACCTCGGTGGTCGCCAACCTGCAGACCTCCTCGGAGAACCTGTCCGCATCGCGCAGCCGCATCCGCGATACCGACTTCGCCAAGGAAACCGCCGAACTGACCCGCACCCAGATCCTGCAGCAGGCCGGTACGGCCATGCTGGCCCAGGCCAACCAGGTACCGCAGAACGTGCTCAGCCTGTTGCAGCGCTGACATGAGCCGCCCCCGGGGCACGTCGGGGGCGTCTGACCCAACTCACGTGCAACCGCTCAAGGACCTCTCCTCATGGCACAAGTCATCAACACCAATACGATGTCGTTGAATGCTCAGCGTAACCTGAGCACCAGCGGCAGCTCGCTGGCTACCACCATCCAGCGCCTGTCCTCCGGTTCGCGCATCAACAGCGCCAAGGACGACGCCGCCGGCCTGGCGATCTCCGAGCGCTTCGGCACGCAGATCCGCGGTACCGACGTCGCCATCCGCAATGCCAACGACGGCATCTCGCTGGCCCAGGTCGCCGAAGGTTCGCTGACCGAAATCGGCAACAACCTGCAGCGCGTCCGCGAGCTGTCGGTGCAGGCCGCCAACGCCACCAACTCGGCCAGCGACCGCAAGGCCCTGCAGGCCGAAGTGACCCAGCTGGTCTCGGAAATCGACCGCGTTGCCAAGCAGTCCGACTTCAACGGCACCAAGCTGCTGGACGGCTCGTTCTCCAGCCAGCTGTTCCAGGTCGGTGCCAACGCCGGCCAGGCCATCGCCATCGACAAGACCATCGACGCCAAGGCCAACGCCCTGGGTGGCGCCAAGTTCGATACCAACTCGCTGGCCCTGGCCGACCCGGGCACCAACGCCGACTTCAAGGTCACTGGCCTGCAGATCAATGGCGTCACCATCGCCGACGTCGATGTCAAGCAGGGTGCCGACGCCGCTGCTACCGGCAAGGCCTCCCGCGAGGCGCTGGTGACTGCCATCAACGCCAAGATCGGTGAGACCGGTGTCTACGCCGAAGTGAACGGCACCGCTGGCGTCACCCTGACCTCGGTCAAGGACAGCGTCAACGCCGATGGCTCGTTCAAGGCCATCACCGCTTCGGTGGGCACCTGGACCGGCGCCACCGCCCCGACCTTCACCGCCACCACTGCTGCTGCAGCGCCGGCCGCGAAGTACGCCAGCAACCTGGACGTCAGCACCGTGAAGGGCGCCCAGCAGGCGATGGAAATCGTCGACAAGGCCCTGGGTGCGATCAACAGCACTCGTGCCGACCTGGGCGCCGTGCAGAACCGCTTCACCTCGGTGGTGGCCAACCTGCAGACCTCGTCGGAGAACCTGTCGGCTTCGCGTAGCCGCATCAAGGACACCGACTTCGCCAAGGAAACCGCAGAACTGACCCGCACCCAGATCCTGCAGCAGGCCGGTACGGCCATGCTGGCCCAGGCCAACCAGGTGCCGCAGGGCGTGCTCAGCCTGCTGCGCTGATCCGCTTACTGATCGACCTCCGGGCGCTGCATGACGCCGCGCTCGGATCCTGAAACACGTTCCACCTTCGCCAAAGGAAATGCACCATGGCACAAGTCATCAACACCAACACCATGTCCCTGAATGCTCAGCGCAACCTGAGCACCAGCGGCAGCTCGCTGGCCACCACCATCCAGCGCCTGTCCTCCGGTTCGCGCATCAACAGCGCCAAGGACGACGCCGCCGGCCTAGCGATCTCCGAGCGCTTCGGCACGCAGATCCGCGGTACCGACGTCGCCATCCGCAACGCCAACGACGGTATTTCGCTGGCCCAGGTCGCCGAAGGTTCGCTGACCGAAATCGGCAACAATCTGCAGCGCGTCCGCGAGCTGTCGGTGCAGGCCTCCAACGCCACCAACTCGGCCAGCGACCGCAAGGCGCTGCAGGCCGAAGTGACCCAGCTGGTCTCGGAAATCGACCGCGTCGCCAAGCAGTCGGACTTCAACGGCACGAAGCTGCTGGACGGCACCTTCTCCAGCCAGCTGTTCCAGGTCGGCGCCAATGCCGGCCAGGCCATCGCCATCGACAAGACCATCGATGCCAAGGCCGGCTCGCTGGGCACCTCGACCTTCGCCACCGGCGCGACCGCCGCCCTGGCCGCCAGCACCGACGGCGCACGCTTCTCCGGCACCGTCATGGGCGTGGACATCGGCACGGTTGAAGTGAAGGCCGGCGCCACCACGGCGGATGCCTCCAAGGCCGTCGCCACCGCCATCAACGCCAAGATCGGCGAGGCCGGCATCTACGCCGAAGCCAATGCCGACGGCTCCCTGAAGCTGAGCTCGGTGAAGGAAGGCAAGGCCGTTGCCGCTGCCGATATCGCCCTGATGCGCAGCGACTACGACGCCACCGCCAAGACCTGGGGCGCCGCAGCGGCTGCCGGCGCCTACACTGCTGGCACCGACACCTCGGCCAACGTGCAGAAGCTGGACGTGAGCACCGTGCTCGGTGCCCAGCAGGCCCTGGAAGTGGTCGACAAGGCCCTGGGTGCGATCAACAGCACCCGCGCCGACCTCGGTGCGATCCAGAACCGCTTCACCTCGGTGGTGGCCAACCTGCAGACCTCGTCGGAAAACCTGTCGGCATCGCGTAGCCGCATCAAGGACACCGACTTTGCCAAGGAAACCGCCGAGCTGACCCGCACCCAGATCCTGCAGCAGGCCGGTACGGCCATGCTGGCCCAGGCCAACCAGGTGCCGCAGGGCGTGCTCAGCCTGCTGCGCTGATCCACGGCAAGAAGGCGCCGCTACCGTCGGGTCGAACCGACGGT
>NZ_JBHHMJ010000631.1:0-8610 GCF_042136455.1 Stenotrophomonas sp. 3diitr2024 | reverse complement strand
GAGGTGGGCATGCGCGGCGGCGCGCGCGCGTTCGGGGTCGCCGGCCAGCACCGCATCCATCATCTCGCGGTGCTGGTCGGACAGCGGCGAGAAGGTCCTCGCCGAGGTGTAGAGCTTTTCGCGGCTCTGCGAGATGTTGGTCTGCAGCAGTTCGAACAGCCCGCGCATCACCTGCAGCAGCACCAGGTTGTGCGAGGCCTCGGCGATGGACAGGTGGAAGGCCGCGTCGGCCTCCGCCTCGCCGGTGGGGTCGTCCTTGCCGTGCGCGTCCATCATGGTCTGGAAGGCCTGTGCGATGCGCGCGCGGTCCTCGTCGGTGGCACGCAGCGCCGCATGCCAGGCGGTGGCACCTTCCAGCGCGTGGCGGATCTCCAGCACGTCGAAGCGGTATTCCGGGTCGCCCTGGAACAGCGGCAGGTACGGCGCCAGCGGTTCATCCAGCGCCTGCCGCGCGCGTGCCGCAGGCTCGGCCACGTAGGTGCCGCCACCGACCCGTGCGGTCAACAGGCCCTGGCTGGCCAGCTGCGCGATGGCCTCGCGCAGCGCGGTGCGCGAGACCCCCAGCTGCACCGCCAGGGTGCGCTCGGCCGGCAGCCGGTCGCCCGGCCGCAGCTGTTGTTCCTGCACCAGGCCGCGCAGCTGCGCAGCCACCTTGTCCGAAATACGTTGCGTGCTCATGGCGCCATTGTGGCCCGAAGCGCGCAGCGGGTGGTCGGCCAGCCGCGCATGGCTCAGGGAATCATCCAGGTCAGCCAGTAAGCCTGGGCCAGGGTGATCAGGCCGACCATCGTGGTGAAGATCAGGCTGTGCTTGACCGTGAAGCGGAACAGATCCGACTCCTTGCCGGCCAGGCCGACCGCCGCGCAGGCAATGGCGATCGACTGCGGTGAGATCATCTTGCCGGTGACACCGCCGGTGGTGTTGGCCGCTACCAGCAGCACGTCGGACACGCCGATCTGCTGTGCGGTGGTGGCCTGCAGTGCCGAGAACAAGGCATTGGACGAGGTGTCCGAACCGGTCAGGAACACGCCCAGCCAGCCCAGGAACGGTGAGAAGAACGGGAACGCGTCGCCGGTATGCGCCAGTGCCAGGGCCAACGTGGCAGACAGTCCCGAGTAGTTGGCGATGAAGGCGAACGCCAGCACCATGCCAATCGAGTAGATCGGCATGCGCAGCTCACGCACGGTCTCGCCGAAGGTCTGCAGCGCCGAACGTGCAGGCATGCGCAGCACGATGATGGCAATCACCCCGGCCAGGATGATCGAGGTACCGGTGGCCGAGAACCAGTCGAACTTGTAGATGGCGTCATAGCTCAGCGGCGCATCCACGATCGGTGGCATCTTCTGCACCAGCTGGTCCAGGCCCGGCACTGGGATCTTCAGCACCCAGCCTTCCAGCGGACCGCCCGCCGCGAACAGCGACTTGAACGGCTTGATGCTCCACAGCGTGACCATCGCGGTGAGGATCAGGAACGGCGACCATGCCCTGGCGATCTGGCCGACGCTGTGGCGCGGTGCCTCCAGTGCCTGTGCGGCCGCCTCGGCGCTGGTTTCGGTGTCGAAACGGAAGATCCGCACCGGCTTCCAGCGGCGCAGGAACAGGGTCAGGCACACCAGCGACGCCAGCGACGCGGTGATGTCCGGCAGCTCCGGGCCGATGAAGTTCGAGGTCAGGTACTGCGCGATGGCGAACGAGCCACCGGCCACCAGCACCGCCGGCCAGGTCTCCTTGATACCGCGCCAACCATCCATGATCGCCATGATCCAGAACAGCACGATGATGGTCAGGAACGGCAACTGACGGCCGGCCATCTGGCCGATCTCGAATGCGTCCAGGCCGGTGACCTGCCCGGCCACGATGATCGGAATGCCCATCGCGCCGAACGCTACCGGCGCGGTGTTGACGATCAGGCACAGGCCGGCGGCATACAGCGGCTTGAAGCCCAGCCCGACCAGCAACGCTGCGGTGATCGCCACCGGCGCACCGAAGCCGGCCGCGCCTTCCAGAAAGGCACCAAACGCGAAACCGACCATCAGCATCTGCAGGCGCTGGTCTTCAGTCACGGACAGGATCGAGGCGCGGATGATGTCGAACTGCCCGGTCTTGACCGAAACTTTGTAGAGGAACACCGCACCGATGATGATCCACGCGATGGGCCACAGGCCGTAGACGAAACCGAAGCCGGCCGCGCCCAGCGCCTGCGTCACCGGCATGCGGTAGAACAGCAGGGCCACGCCGAGTGCGATGGCCACGGTGATCGTGCCGGCCAGCCAGCCCTTCATGCGCAGCACGGCCAGGGCAACGAAGAAGAACGCGATCGGCAGCAGCGCGATCAGGCTCGACAACCACAGGTTGCCAGCGGGGTCGTACAGGTGTTGCCAGGGCTGCATGAAGACTCTCGACTGGGGGACGGGTTCAACACCGCAGGGGTGGGCGGTCGTGGGCTTCAGCATTATTGGTCGTACCAATAATGGATTTATGGAGCCACTGGACGCAGATTGAACCGCTGATTGCGCGAAGAGCCTATTAGACCATAGGGCTAGAATGAACTATTGGTACGACCATTAAGACGGTTGAGACCGTGGCGCGCATCCACCACACTGGATCCTGCCCAATGTCTGGTACACGAATGACACTCGCCCCCACCCGCGACCTGCAGTCCATGCAGCAACAGGCAGCTGACTGTCTGGCCGGCTACGCTGAAGCGAACCTTCTCAATCATGCAGGCTTGGATGCGCTCATCGCCCACCTGCGCGCATATCCGGATTCGGGCGAACCCATGGCCCTGCCAGACTGGGATCAGGCAGGCTCAGAGCTTCAGATCGCGGGTCGAGGCGATCCATTGCCGCCATCTCTGTTGGGGCAGATCGCCACAGACAAGCACGAGGAGTTGAATGACCTGATCTGTTCCTGCGTTGAAGTGGGAATCGCAGATCTGTACGGCGCTACGACGGATGTTCCTGACCAGATGCTGGCCAGAGCACTGGCCATCCTGCAGCGCAACACTTCGCAGCAGATCTGACTGCTTCAACTCCGCCTTGGAATCACGATCAGATCCCCCGAAGGGACTCTGATCCCACTCCCTCAACCCCTTAGATCTTCTTCTCCAACCGCCGCATCACCGCCAGCACCAGCACGCACAGCACGCTCACCCCGATGGCGATCACGTACTTGCTGATCCCCACTGCAATCCCGATGGCCGCTGCCATGATCAGCGAGCTGGCCGTGGTCAGGCCGCTGACCTGGTCCTCGCGTGACCCACGCAGGATGGTGCCAGCGGCCACGAAGCCGACACAGGCCACCACCGCTTCGATCAGGCGCACCGGATCAACCTGCAGCAGATCGCGGTAACGCTCCTGCTGGAAATGCTCGGCCACCGAGTCGCCGAGACCGACGATCAATGCCGCCGCTCCGGCAATGAGCATGTGCGTACGCAGGCCGGCGGCGTGCTTGCCCATTTCCCGCTCGACACCGAGCACACCGCCGAACAGCATCGCTGCGGCTACGCGCAGCAGGATCGAGACATCCTGGGTAAGTTCCATGGGAAAGCTCCGGAATTTTCCCGGAGCGTCGCGCGGCGGTCGTGGGACGGCGGTGAAGGCGATGGCACGCCTTCTTCACCGCACGCTTTCATCCACGCATGGCGTGGATCTACTGACCGCATTCGCTCATTGCGCCAGGTAGCCACCATCGATGGCGTAGTACGTGCCGGTCGCGAACGAGGCATCGTCGCTGGCCAGCCAGGCTACCAATGCGGCCACTTCCTGCGGCGTACCCAGCCGCTTCAACGCGTGCCGCCCTTCCAGCGTGGCGCGCACCTTCGGGTCCATCTTCTCCAGCAGCGGTGTGCTGATGAAGCCCGGCCCCACTGCGTTGACACGGATGCCGTCAGCCGCATGTTCCCACGCGGCTGTCTGGGTCAGCCCGACCACGCCGTGCTTGGCGGCCACATATGCAGTGGAGCCGGCATACCCCACTTGGCCCAGGATCGAGGCCATGTTGATGATGCTGCCGCCCGTGCCGGCCGCGCGCATGGCCTGGATCTGCGCACGCTGGCACAGGAACACGCTGGTGAGGTTGACATCGATCACGCGCTGCCAGCCATCAATCGGATAGTCGCCGCTGCTGGCCGCCGGCCCGCTGATGCCGGCGTTGTTGACCGCAACGTGCAGGCCGTCGAGTTCCTTGATCGTGCGCTGCACCGCTGCCTCCACCGCCGCGTCGTCGGTGACGTCCAGCGCGATGCCGATGGCCTGTGTGCCGGTGCTGCGCAACTGCGCCACGGTGGCATCCACTGCATCCTGCTTCAGGTCCCAGACCGAAATACGGGCACCGGATGCGGCCAGCGTCTGTGCCACGGCCAGGCCGATGCCCGACACGCCGCCGGTCACGATCGCGGTCTTGCCGGTCAACTGGTAATCAATCATCTCCATTCTCCATCGGTGGGGGTATCAAAGCGGCCTGCAACAGCCAACCGACCCACCCTACGCGCACGCCCGTGATGGTCGGGCTGACATCGCATCTCCAGATCGTTCCAGCCATGAAACCTCAACCGCAGTTTATGTATGGAACTACGTACGGATATGCGTGCAAAACGCCGGCGTATGTTCTTCGGCATTTTCACTTTGGCCGTAATCGCCAATCGTTTTGACCTTATCGAAGTCAAAAGCGCGCGAATCGCGGCGACAATGGGAAACGCTTCCAGATTCTTCGACACATTCAATTCAACCTGTGTTTGCGCAGAGCGATGTCCCGATATTTCACTTTTGCTGATTACCGCCAGTTCGGCGAACGCCATGGCTACGACTACCGGATCGAAGGGAGTGAACTGCGCGACGACCAATGGGCAGGGCGTGGCGACGTCCACGAACAGTCACTGCGCGGTGGCCTGGGCCTGATCGCCTCGGACGTGCACAACCGGTTCACCTACACGGCCACCGCTGTGCACGGTGCCGGCCTGACCATCCGCCTGATGCTTCAGGGCGAAGTGGATGTCCAGTTTCCTCGTCGCAAGGGGTTCACCCTGCGCGCCGGCACAGGCATGACCACCAGCCACCATGAACCTGTGTCGATGGCCGGGCTGCATCCCGGTGGCAGCCACCTGCGCGGGGTCAGCTTGAGCGTACCGGCCGATCTGGACGTGGACATGCTGCGCCTGCCGGCACTGCAACGGGTCCTTCATTCCCCTCTGCAGTGCCGCCACTGGGCCATTCCGCATGCCTTGCTGCCGACGCTCGCCCAATTGTTCGACAGCCCCTGGCAGGACGACATCGATGCGCTGTGGCGCGAAGGCGTGGCCCTGCAGGTGTTGGCCGTCGGCCTGCAGGCCGAGGATATGCAGACCGAGCATATACGCACGCTGCGCGCCGGCCAGCGCGAGCGGCTGGAGCGAGTGCGCAGCTATCTGCATGACGACCCCAGCCATGCCCACAGCCTGATCGAACTGGCCCAGCTGGCCTGCATGAGCCCCAGCTCCTTGCGCCGCCATTTTGCCCAGCAATATGGAAGCTCGGTGTTCGACTACCTGCATGAGCAGCGCATGCGCCATGCCGAACAGGGCCTGCGCGAAAACGGATGGACCGTCGAGCAGGCTGCCGCCGCCAGCGGCTACCGCCACCCCAGCAACTTCGCCGCCGCGTTCCGCAAGCGCTTCGGCCTGGTCCCCAGCCGCTGGCGTACGGGCCCGTCGAAGGTGGGCTGAAGGCCCGGGCCCTGGCAGGTGTCGACCTTGGTCGACACGCTCCTGCGCCATTGCGGATGCCGGCCAGCGGCCGGCACTACCACACCCGCCTGGATCCACCTGCCATGGCTCAGCCCTGGTAGGTGTCGACCTTGGTCGACACGCGCTGAAAGCGATCATATTCCCGGCACATCTTTGCGCATGTCGCAGATGCCCATTGCGGCGAAAGATGGGCCGCGGCATCGTAGTAAGGCTGACTACAGGGACTTCTCGTGGACAACCGAGATCAGCCAAGCACGCCTTACTTCATCCGATGCATCCAAAGTCCGTGGCTACCCGAGACAGGCGCGCATACGGACGATCTACGCAGCTTACAGGCACATTGGAGCGAGGCAGCGATTCCAGAGGGCTTCATACAGCTCCTGCGTTGGTCAAACGGTGGGCGCTGCGTGTTCCCTCATGCTTATGTCGACCTGTGGTCCATCGCCAGCATCATTCAGCTTAACGGCAGCTACCAGATCCGTCGTTATCTTGGCGACTCCCTGATGGGCATTGGAACGGACGGTGGATCGACGCTCATTGCGCTCGATCTCCGTTTGCTCAGACCCGGCCAGATCGTCTCATTCGATCTGGCCGATCTCGATATCAGCCAGGGCAAGCCCATCGCCGAATCTATTGCCGAACTCTTTCGTAAGTTCGACAGCGGCCTGCTGACTAGCGACAACCTTTATCCTTGAACATGGAAATGCCGGCCAGCGACCGGCACTACCACGTGCTACCAGGCACGGCCCGGCGTCACCCTGCGGGCCTCAATACACCGGCAGATCGATGTAGCTGGCCTGCGCAGCGCTGTGCCACACGCGCTGCGTGGCCTTCTGGTAATCGCCCGGCTTGGCCAGGTAGATGTTCGGCACGTAGGTCTGCGGGTTGCGGTCGTACAACGGGAACAAGCTGGACTGCACCTGCACCATCACCCGGTGGCCCTTCTGGAACGTGTGGTTGGCGTTGGGCAGGTCAAAACGGTACGGCAGCACCTGGTTGGCGGCCAGCGGCTTCGGATCGCTGAAGCTCTCGCGGTAGCGGCCACGGAAGATCGCCAGCGACACCGGCAACTCATAGCCCCCCATTTCCGGCGTCGACGCTTCCTGGTCCGGATACACGTCGATCAGCTTCACCACCCAGTCGCTGTCGGTGCCGCTGGTCGAGGCCTGCAGGTGCACCACCGGCGCGCCGCCGATGCGCAACGGCGCGGTCAGCGGTTCGGTGATGAAGGTCAGCACATCCGGACGGCCATCGACAAAGCGCTGGTCCTTGACCAGCCAGGTGGTCCACATGTCGCGGTCACCGAAGCGGACCGGGCGCGGCACGAACGGCACCGGCTTGGCCGGGTCGGACACGTATTCCTCGAAGTCGCCCTCGCCCGCCGCCGGTGCCTGGAACGCCAGCTTGCCGCCGGCGCGCAGGTACAGCGGCTTGCTGCTGGCGGCACATCCCTTGTCGCAGCTGCGCGGCCAACCCTTCAAGCGGTCCCAGTGGTTTTCGCCGGTGTTGTAGATCAGCACCGGTGGCGTATCGGCCTTCGGCGCGCCATCCACCAGGTACTGGTCGAAGAACGGCTTGAGCACGTCGCGGCGGAACTGCAGCGCGGTATCGCCGTCGAACTTCAGCGCACCCAGTTCGCTGCCGCTGTAGTTCACCTGGCTGTGTCGCCACGGGCCCATCACCAGGTAATTGCGGTTGTTGCCGCTATCGCGTCCTTCCATCGCCTGATAGGCGTGGTTGGCACCCCACATGTCCTCCTGGTCCCACAGGCCCTGCAGCCACATGGTCGGCACCTTCAGCGGTGTCCTTGCCATCACCGCGTCCAGCGCCTGGCCCTGCCAGAAGCCGTCATAGGCCGGATGCTCGACCAGCTTCTTCCACCAGGTCAGCTGGTCCACGCCGGTGAAACGCGCGTAGTCGCCTGCCGAGCCGATGCGCAGGAAGGTGCTGTAGTCGTCGTAGCCGAGGCTGGGCAGCGGCGTACCCTTGCCGCGCTTCTCGGTCTGCATGGCGAAGTAGTTGAAGTTGACCTGGCGGAACGCACCGTAGTTGAGCCAGTCGTCGCCCATCCAGCCATCGACCATCGGGCTCTGTGGTGCGGCCACCTTCAGTGCCGGGTGCGGGTCGGTCAGCGCCATCACCACGGTGAAGCCCTCGTACGACGAGCCGAGCATGCCGACCTTGCCATTGCTCTCCGGTACGTTCTTCACCAGCCAGTCGATGGTGTCCCAGGCGTCGGTGGAATGGTCGACTTTGGTGTTGTTCAACGGCCCGCGCAGCGGCCGGGTCATCACGTAATCGCCCTCGGAACCATACTTGCCGCGGATATCCTGGAACACGCGGATGTAGCCGCCGTCGACAAACACCTCGTCACCCTGCGGCAACAGGTCGCGCATGCGCGGCGAATCACTGCGGCTGGCGCGACCGGCAGCATCATAGGGAGTCCGGGTCAGCAGGATCGGCGCATTGTGGGCGCCCTTGGGCACCACGATCACCGTATACAGCCTGATGCCATCACGCATCGGCACCATCACCACGCGCTTGTCGTAGTCGCGACCGACATCGGGGGCAACGAACGGCTTGCCGCTGATATCCGGGGTCATCGGCGGGGTATCGGCGGCCAGCACGGTGCTGGACAGGCAAAGGGCAATGGCTACAGCGACGGCACGCACACGCATGGACAACCCCTCCCGGCAGGAAAGCCCCAAGCCTACTCCTGCCTGGCGCCGTGAAGTGTGTGCAGGCTTTGCATTCTTCGGTCGATGCAGGCAGGACTGATGGCACATGTGCCTGCGGTGCCGCTGCGCTCGTCGGCGAAAGGTAGTGCCGGCCGCTGGCCGGCAACCGCGTAACGCGCCCAGGATCATGAAGTTGCCGGCCAGCGGCCG
>NZ_JBHHMJ010000621.1:0-10618 GCF_042136455.1 Stenotrophomonas sp. 3diitr2024 | reverse complement strand
GTGGGTGCCGACCGTTGGTCGGCACGCCGGTTATTTGGTGATATCCACGTTCTTGGTTTCGCGCAGGAACAGGCCGCCGATCACCACCGACATCAGTGCGATCGCAATCGGGTACCACAGGCCGTAGTACAGGTTGCCGGTACCGGCCACCAGCGCGAACGAGATCGCCGGCAGGAAGCCACCGAACCAGCCGTTGCCGATGTGGTACGGCAGCGACATCGAGGTGTAGCGGATACGGGTCGGGAACAGTTCGACCAGGTAGGCGGCGATCGGGCCGTAGACCATGGTCACGTACAGCACCAGCAGCCACAGCATGAAGATGGTGCCGGCGATGTTGATGCGCGCACCATCGGCCTTGGCCGGATAGCCGGCGGTGGTCAGCGCGGTCTTCAGCTCCGCTCCAAACGCATCGGCCTTGGCCTTGCCTTCTTCCTTGGTCAGGCCGGCGGCCTCATACGAGGTGACGCTGGCACTGCCCACGTTCACCATCGCCAGCGAACCGGCGGCGGCGGGCTGCACGTCGTACGGCACACCGGCCTTGGTCAACGCGGCGGTCGCCACGTCGCAGGAGCTGGTGAACTTGCGCAGGCCCACCGGATCGAACTGGAACGAGCAGGTGGCCGGGTCGGCGACGACCAGGGCCGGGGAGCTGCTGCGCGCTTCTTCGATGGCCGGGTTGGCGAAGTGGGTCAGGCCCTTGAAGATCGGGATGTAGGTGATGGCCGCCAGCAGGCAGCCGGCCAGGATGATCTTCTTGCGGCCGATGCGGTCGGACAACCAGCCGAAGAAGATGAAGAACGGCGTGCCCAGTGCCAGCGCTGCGGCGATCAGCAGGTAGGAGGTGGTGGCATCGACCTTCAGCATGCTGCTGAGGAAGAACAGCGCGTAGAACTGTCCGCCGTACCAGACCACGGCCTGGCCAGCCGCTGCACCGAGCAGGAC
The DNA here is from genome assembly GCF_042136455.1 of Stenotrophomonas sp. 3diitr2024. Classification (NCBI taxonomy): domain Bacteria; kingdom Pseudomonadati; phylum Pseudomonadota; class Gammaproteobacteria; order Lysobacterales; family Lysobacteraceae; genus Stenotrophomonas; species Stenotrophomonas sp. 3diitr2024. The sequence goes on along the minus strand of NZ_JBHHMJ010000621.1, from coordinate 9,676 downwards.
CAGCAGCATCAGCTTCAGGTTGCCGCCCTTCAGGCTGTCGCGGAACGGGGTCTTGGAGCCCTTGCCTTCAGCCTTCATCTGCTGGAACAGCGGCGATTCGCTCAGCTGCAGGCGGATCCATACCGAAATGCCCAGCAGCAGGATCGACACCAGGAACGGAATGCGCCAGCCCCAGGCTTCGAAGGCCTCGTTGCCCAGCGTCATGCGGCAGGCCAGGATGATCAGCAGCGACAGGAACAGGCCGAGCGTGGCGGTGCACTGGATGAAGCTGGTGTACAGGCCACGCTTGTCGTCCGGCGCGTGCTCGGCCACGTAGGTGGCGGCACCGCCGTACTCGCCGCCCATCGCCAGGCCCTGGGCCAGGCGCAGGATGATCAGGATCACCGGAGCGGCGAAACCGATCGAAGCGTAGTTGGGCAGCACGCCGACCAGGAAGGTCGAGATGCCCATGATCAGGATGGTGACCAGGAAGGTGTACTTGCGGCCGATGCGGTCGCCAAGGCTGCCGAAGAAGGCCGCGCCGAACGGACGCACGAAGAAGCCGGCGGCGAACGCCAGCAGGGCGAAGATCATGCCCGTGGTTTCATTGACGCCACTGAAGAACTGCTTGGCGATGATGGCCGCGAGCGAGCCGTACAGGAAGAAGTCATACCACTCGAACACCGTGCCGAGGCTCGATGCGAAGATGACCTTCTTGTGGCCCTTGGTCAGGGTGCCCGCTTTATGTGCGGTGCTGGGTGTACTGGACATGGGACGCTTCCCCTCCGAAGCAATCGTTGTTGGTGGGTGCCGACCGTTGGTCGGCACTCAATTCGGTAGATGCCGACCTTGGCCGGCACCCCATCTCGGTAGGTGCCGGCCGCTGGCCGGCACGCTCTTAGAAGCTGTACTTCGTAGTGAACTGCAACCGGGTGATGTCACCCTTGTTGCCGTTCTCCACTTCGCGACGGCCGTACATCAGCTCCGCACCGATATCGACCTTGGGCAGCGGCGAATAGAAGATGTTGCCGCGGATGCTCTGCACGCTCTTGGTCACCAGCGGGCCGAGGATGCTGTCGTTGTCGTAGTCGCTGCGCGCGTAGATCAGGTTGGTGCGCAGCTTCGGCGAGAACGCATGCCGCCAGCCCACGTAGCCGGCCAGCACGCCGGTCGGGTTGAGCTCATCGCGGGCCACGTCGTAGGCGCTGTCGGCGGTGATGCCCAGGCCGATGTAGCGAGCGATGCCTTCGCCGCCGGTCAGCTGGTAATGCAGCGAATCGCTGTCACCCATCACCCACTTGCCGCCCAGGGTCAGGCCGCCAGCCACCTTGTCGGCCTTCGCGCCGGTGGCCTGGTTGTCGACCTTCAGCTGACGGACGATGCCGCCGACACCGAAGGTGCCCCAGTCGCCCTTCCAGCCATAGCGCAGGGTCAGATCGGGCAGGCTGCCACGGTCGGAGTTGGCGCTGGCGTTGGTCCAGGCGCCGGTGACCGGGTTGCGGGTACCGGTGAGGGTGGTGGTTTCCGGGTTTTCCAGCGCGACGCTGAAGCCGCCCTGGGTGTAGCGCACCTGCGCTTGGCGCACGAAGATCACGCCGTCGGTGGGGCCGACGAAGTCGACCGCTTCCGGCAGTGCGGCCGCGTCCATGAAGTTGGACCAAGTCTGGCCGGCCAGCCAGTTGTTCCAGTACATGTAGGCGTGGCGCAGGGTCACGCCGTAGGTATTGGTGGCGGTCTGGTTGCCCAGCGAGTTGCCGAAGAAGTCCATCTCGAAGAACGCACCGGCCTTGTTGCCCGATTCGCTGACGTTGTCGATGCCCAGGTTGAAGCGCGAGAACTTGGCATGGGCGTTGAAATCGGTGCCTGAGCGCTTGCCGCTGCCGCCGGCGCCTTCCACCGGGGTCTGGCCCGGCAGGTACAGCGAACGGCCGGTGGCGTCGTCGGCCAACTGGCCATCGCTGGTCTGGGTGGCCAGGAAGTCGGCCTTGATGAAGCCGCCGATCTTGACCGTGGTGCCCGGTGCCGCGCCCGGGGTGATGGTGGTGACCTGGATCGGCTGCTTGCCGGCCGGCACCTGTGCGACCGGCTTCTGCCCGGCCTGCACCGTGCGCACTTCGGTCACCGCCTGCTGGGTCTGGCTGATCTGGGTCTGTTGTTGTTGCTGCGAAGACAGCAGCAGCTGGACCTGGCGTTCCAGTTCGGCAACGCGTGCTTCCAGTGCCTTCTCTTTGGCGGTCTCTGCGAACGCCATGCCCGGTGCGACCAGGGCGACCAGCAGGCAGGCCGCCAAAGGTGTGCGCACGGCTTTCAACGTACGGTGGCTCATGTTGCCCTCTCTCCCAAGTGGCAAGGTGATGCCGCGCGTGGGGCACGGTCGAGCCGAGACTGCGGGGCGATTATGTATAGCGGCTATTCGCCATTGGTCGAACCCGGCCCTGCAGGGCGCTCACTTTCGACCATGGTCTAACCAGGGTGGTGACGCGGCCGGGGGTGGATGGGGCAAACTGAGGGGGATCGGTCGTTGCGATGCTGCGACCGCACATACAAAGTCAACGTGCAAGTGAGGGTGCCATGGCTGATATCTACCCCGTCGATCCGCAGTTCGCCGCCAAGGCACGCATCGACAAGAAGACCTATGAACAGCAGTACCAGGCGTCGGTGACCGACCCGGATGGATTCTGGGGCAAGGCCGCCGAGCGCCTGCAATGGATGCGCAAGCCGACGAAGATCAAGAACGTCAGCTACGACCTGTCCAACTTCCACATCAAGTGGTTCGAGGATGGCGAGCTCAATGCCAGCGTGAACTGCCTGGATCGCCAGCTCGAGACGCGCGGCGACAAGACCGCCCTGCTGTTCGAGCCGGACGGCCCGGATGCACCGGCCCAGCACGTGACCTATCGCGAACTGTATGAGCGCACCTGCCGCCTCGGCAATGCGCTGCGCAACCTTGGGGTCAAGAAAGGCGACCGCGTCACCATCTACCTGCCGATGATCGTCGACGCCGCAGTAGCCATGCTGGCCTGCGCGCGCATCGGTGCGATCCACTCGGTGGTGTTCGGTGGCTTCGCGCCGAACTCGATCGCCGACCGCGTCAGCGACTGCCAGAGCAAGCTGATCATCACCGCCGACGAAGGCTTGCGCGGTGGCCGCAGGATTCCGCTGAAGGCCAACGTCGATGCCGCGCTGAAGCTGCCGGGCACGAACACGGTTGAAACCGTGCTGGTGGTGCGCCACACCGGCGGCGCGGTGGACATGCAGGCCCCGCGCGACCGCTGGTTCCACGATGTGGTGGACAGCCAGCCGTCCACCTGCGAGCCGGAACGCATGAACGCGGAAGACCCGCTGTTCATCCTCTACACCTCCGGCTCCACCGGCAAGCCGAAGGGCGTGCTGCACACCACCGGCGGCTATCTGCTGTACGCGGCCTACACCCATGAAGCGGTGTTCGACCTGCGCGAGGACGACATCTACTGGTGCACCGCCGACGTCGGCTGGGTCACCGGCCACAGCTACATCGTGTACGGGCCACTGGCCAACGGTGCGACCTCGCTGATGTTCGAAGGCGTGCCAAACTATCCGGACACCTCGCGCTTCTGGAACGTCATCGACAAGCACAAGGTGAGCATCTTCTACACCGCCCCGACCGCCATCCGTGCGCTGATGCGCGAAGGCGAGGAGCCGGTGAAGAAGACCTCGCGCGCGTCGCTGCGCCTGCTCGGCAGCGTCGGCGAGCCGATCAATCCGGAAGCTTGGCGCTGGTACTACGAAGTGGTCGGCGACAGCCGCTGCCCGATCGTCGATACCTGGTGGCAGACCGAAACCGGCGGCATCCTGATCTCGCCGCTGGCCGGCGCGATGGACCTCAAGCCGGGGTCGGCCACCCTGCCCTTCTTCGGCGTGCAGCCGGCGCTGGTCAATGCCGATGGCGAGATCCAGGACGGCCCGACCGAGGGCAACCTGATCATCCGTGACTCCTGGCCGGGCCAGATGCGCACGGTGTACGGCGACCACCAGCGCTTCATCGATACCTACTTCCGCACCTACCCGGGCAGCTACTTCACCGGTGACGGTTGCCGCCGCGACGAAGACGGCTATTACTGGATCACCGGCCGCGTCGACGACGTGATCAATGTGTCCGGCCATCGCATCGGCACCGCCGAAGTGGAAAGCGCGCTGGTCTCGCATCCGAAGGTGGCCGAAGCGGCGGTCGTGGGCTTCCCGCACGACGTCAAGGGCCAGGGCATCTACGCCTACGTCACCCTGGTGGCCGAAGAGGCCCCGAGCGATGAACTGCACAAGGAGCTGATCGCCTGGGTGCGCAAGGAGATCGGGCCGATCGCCACACCGGACCACCTGCAGTGGGCACCGGGCCTGCCGAAGACCCGCTCGGGCAAGATCATGCGCCGCATCCTGCGCAAGATTGCCGAAAACGCGCCGGACCAGCTCGGCGACACCTCGACCCTGGCCGATCCGTCGGTGGTGGCGTCGCTGGTGGACGAGCGCAAGGTGCGCTGATGCAGAACCCGGGGTCGGATCCCTTTCCACCAGGAAAGGGCTCTGACCCCATCTGGTTTCCCCCACGGTTCCCCCCGACCATGACCACCCTCCTGATTGCCGATGACCACCCGCTGTTCCGCGAAGCCCTGCGTGGAGCCGTGCAGCGGGTCATCCCCGGCGTGCAGCTGTTCGAGGCCGACAGCGTGGAAGCGCTGTACGCGCTGGCCGACCAGCACAACGACGCCGACCTGGTCCTGATGGATCTCAACATGCCCGGTGCGCAGGGCTTCAACGCACTGGTGCACATGCGCTCACTGCACCCCCAGCTGCCAGTGGTGGTGGTGTCCGCGCGCGAAGAAGCCACGGTGATGCGCCGCGCGCTCGACCACGGTGCGCTGGGCTTCATCCCGAAGTCTGCGGATTCGGACACCATCGGCCATGCGCTGGGCACCATCCTCGATGGCGAGACCTGGGCACCGCCGGAAGCGCACAACGTGCCGCCCACCGGCAGCGAAGAACGCGAAGTCGGCCAGCGCCTGCGCGAGCTGACCCCGCAGCAGTTCCGTGTCCTGCAGATGCTCGGCGCTGGCCGCTTGAACAAGCAGATCGCCTACGACCTCAACGTCTCCGAAGCGACGATCAAGGCCCACGTCACCGCCATCCTGCGCAAGCTCGGCGTGACCAACCGCACCCAGGCCGTGCTGATGGCCGGCAAGCTGGCCATCGACGACGACGCCATCGTGCTGCCGCCCGAAGAAGACTGACGGTAGTGCCGGCTGCTGGCCGGCATTCGCCTGGAACGTCTGAAACCGCCCTGGTAGGTGCCAAGCTTGCTTGGCACGCCTTTGCTTGGCCCGTGTTATAGCCATCGCTATACAAACCAGCCCTGCCTGCGCGTTTGTCTGTAAATGCGCCACGCGCGGATCGCAATGCTAAGCTTCGCGTCCCCTTGGGGAGTAGCCGGATTCCTTCGCAGGAATCGTCCACGTCAACATACTCGGCCAGTGCGCCGTGGCGTGGACAACCATGATGGTTGGCGAGACCAGCGGCCCGCGCGCGCAACGTCAGGTTGGGCGCGAGCGCGAGCCGTGCGTCCGTCCTTGCCCGACCTCAGCCGCTGTCCATGTCCCCCATTTCGATCCTCCTGATCGGCTTTGCCATGTCCACCGATGCCTTTGCCGCCGCAATCGGCAAGGGTGCGGCCATGCGCAAGCCGGTGTTTCGCGATGCACTGCGTGCCGGCATCATCTTCGGCGTCATCGAGGCGATCACGCCGATCATCGGCTGGCTGCTCGGCCGCGCCGCGCTGCAGTACGTCGAAGCCTTCGACCACTGGATCGCGTTCGGCCTGCTCGGTGCGCTGGGCATCCACATGATCTACAACGGCCTGCGCCCGGACAGCGCCGAGGATGACGAGGATCCCTCGCAGCACCACGGCTTCTGGAAGCTGGCGCTGACCGGCTTCGCCACCAGCATCGACGCGATGGCGGTGGGTATCGGCCTGGCCTTCATGGACGTGCATATCGGCGTGATGGCCGCGGTCATCGGCCTGTGCACACTGACCATGGTGACCGCCGGCATCATGCTCGGCCGCGTGCTGGGCAGCATGGTCGGCAAGCGTGCGGAGATCATCGGTGGCGTGATCCTGGTGATCATCGGCGCGACCATCCTGTACGAACACCTGCACGGCGTGGGGTAACGCATCGGAAGCGAGCGATTGCGTGGTTGCCGGCCAGCGGCCGGCACTACCTGGCGTCGCATCCACGCATGGCGTGGATCTATTGCGCATCCCGCAGCGCGCCGAGGAAGGCGCGCAGCGAGGCCGGCTTGATCGGCTTGGTCAGCACGCGGTAGCCACGCTCGCGTGCCATCCGCTTCAGCTCGTCACGTCCGTCGGCGGTCAGCAGCGCACCCGGCAGCGGGTAGCCGGCCGCCTCGCGCAGCGCCACCAGCGCATCCAGGCCATCCATGCGATCGTGCAGGTGGTAGTCCACCAGCATCACCTGCGGTCGCTCGGCGATCTTCTCCAGTGCCTGGTCGACGGTGGCGGCGGTGATCACCTGCACCTGCCAGCGGCCGAGCAGTGCGCGCATGCCGTCGAGGATTTCCTCGTCGTTGTCCACGCACAGCACCCGCAGGCCCGCCAGCGAATCGCTGCGCACCGGTGTGGCCACGGCCTGGGTCGCCTTGGCAGGCTCGGTGTAGCCGGGCAAGGGCGCAACCCGCGGCAGGATGATCGAGAACATCGAGCCACTGCCAACGCGGCTGCGTGCATTGAGGCGATGGTCGAGCAGGCGCGAGATGCGCTGGCAGATCGACAGGCCCAGGCCCAACCCCTGCTCGCCCCAGTCGAACGGCTGCTGGTAGCGGTGGAACTCGTCGAAGATCTGCCGCATGTGGTGTTCGGGAATGCCAGGGCCGGTATCCCACACCTGCAGTTCCACCTCGTCGCCGCGCTGGCGCACGGCCAGCACGATGCGCCCCTGGCGTGTGTAGCGCAGTGCATTGGCCAGGAAGTTCTGCAGTACGCGGCGCAGCAGGCGGCGATCGCTGCGTACCCAGGCCGCGCGCGCGAACAGGTCCAGGCGCAGGCCACGGCCTGCGGCGACCGGCGTGTACTGCGCGGCCAGCTCGCGCATCAACGCACTCACATCGAACTCGCCGATCACCGGGTGCAGGCCACCGGCATCCAGCCGCGACACGTCCAGCAGGCCATCAAGCAGTTCTTCGGCAGCGCGCAGCGACGCGTCCACGCGCTCGGCCAGATGCTTCTGCTCGTCGCTGACGTGATTACTGTCGCGCAGTGCCGAAGCGAACAGGCGTGCTGCGTTCAGCGGCTGCAGCACGTCGTGGCTGATCGCCGCCAGGAAGCGCGTCTTCGACTGCTGCGCGACCTCGGCCTCATGCGAGCGCTCGGCCACGCGCTGTTCCAGCGTCTCGTTGGCTTCAAGCAGCGCCCTTTCAGCGTGCTTGTAGTCGGTGATGTCGTTGTAGCTGGTCACGTAACCGCCGCCGGGCAGCGCCTGGCCACGCATCTCGATCACCTTGCCGTCGCTGCGGGTGCGCTCGAACACGTGCGGCGAGCCGGCGCGCATGTAACCGATGCGGCGGTTGATCTGCACTTCGATATCGCCCTCGCCCAGCTCGCCGCGCTCGGCGTTGTAGCGGATCAGGTCGGCCACCGGGCGGCCCACGTAGAGCATGCCGTCGGGGTAACCGAACATGTCCTGGTAGCGGCGGTTCCACGCGGTCAGGCGCATGTCCGGATCGACCACGCTGACCCCGGCGCTGATGTTCTCCAGCGTGGTCGACAGGATCTCGCGGTTGAAGCGCAGTTCCTGCCCGGCTTCGTCCAGCACCGCCACCACTTCCCCCAGGTCCATGCCCGAGCCACGCAGCAGGCTGGTCAGCAGCAGGCGCGCCGATGCCGCACCGATCGAGGCGGCCAGCAGGCGCTCGGTGAACTGCACCCACGGCCGGTCAGCCGGTGCCGAGGATTGCAGCTCACGGCCCAGCGACTGCGCCTGCTCGAAGAACGAACGCCGTGCATGGCGTTCGCCGACCACGCGCGAAGCCAGCGCCAGCAGGTCGCCCACATGCACATGCCCGGGCCAGCCACCGGCCACCGACGGACGCTCGGCATACGGGTCGAGGAACGGTGCCGCACGCAGGCGCTCGTCGACGCCGGGCCGCCAGCGTGCGGAAACCAGCATCATCGTGGCCGCATTCACCAGCAGCGACCAGAACGTGCCGTGGGTCAGCGGGTCCCAGCCGGACATGCCGAACAGCTGCTGCGGACGCAGCCACTCGATGCCGAACGGGCCGTGCTGTACCCAGGCGGCGTCGACCCAGCCGGCCATGGTCATCGCCGGCAGCAGCAGGGTGTACAGCCAGGTGGCAAAGCCCAGCAGCATGCCCACTTCGACGCCGCGCCGGCTGGCACCGCGCCAGTACAGGCCGCCGATCAGGCCGGGCGCGAATTGCGCCACCGCTGCGAACGCCATCAGGCCGTACGAGGCCAGCGTGCTGTCGTTGCTGCTGGTGCGGTAGTAGCTGTAGGCCATCAGCGCCAGCAGCAGGATCGCCAGGCGGCGGATCCACAACACGCGCGAGGCGACGTCAGCGGCTTCCTGGTGGTCACCGCTCCGACGCAGCAGTACCGGCATCACCAGATCATTGCTGACCATGGTCGCCAGCGCGATGGACGAGACGATGACCATGCCGGTGGCCGCCGAGAAGCCGCCCACGTAGGCGATCAGCGCCAGCGCATTGCGGCCTTCGGCCAACGGCAGCGCCAGCACCATCGAGTCGTCGGCGACGCTGCCGCCGGTGCCGAACAGGGTCACGCCGGCGGTGGCGATCGGCAGCACCATGCCCGAGATCAGCACCAGGTAACCGCCGAACATCCAGCGCGCGCGGCGCACGTCGCGCACGTCACCGCACTCGACCACGGCCACGTGGAACTGGCGCGGCAGGCAGATGATGGCGAGGAAACTGAGCAGGGTCTGTGAGATGAAGCCGACCGGCGGCAGGCCGGTGAACAGCGTATGCACCGACTCGACCACCGCGTCGGTGCGGTTGCTCAGCCACAGGTAGGCGAACACGCCCACCGCCAGCATCGCCAGCAGCTTGATCACCGATTCAAAGGCAATCGCCAGCATCATGCCGTGGTGGTGCTCGGTGGCATCGACCTGGCGGGTACCGAACAGGGTGGCGAACAGCGCCATCAGCAATGCCACGTATAGCGCCGGGTCGGTGAAGAACCCGGTCGGGCCGGTGTTGCCGGTCAGCACCTGCAGGCTCATCGCCACCGCTTTGTACTGCAACGCCAGGTACGGAATGATGCCGATCAGCGCGATGATCGCCACCAGCGCCGCCAGCCGCCGCGAGCGACCGAAGCGCGAGGAGATGAAATCGGCGATGGAGACCACGTTCTGGCTGCGTGCGATCAGCGCCAGGCGCTCGATGATGCGCCAGCCGAACAACAGCAGCAGCAGCGGGCCGATGTAGATCGGCAGGTAGCCCACGCCATTGCGCACGGCAGTGCCGACCGCGCCGTAGAAGGTCCACGACGAGCAGTACACCGCCAGCGCCAGGCTGTAGACGACCGGCCGCTACGTCGCGACGGCGGAAGTCGGATACTGTGGTGATTCCGGTCAGTTCGGCGATGCGGTTGCCGTCGCCCAGCTGCACAGTGAAC
>NZ_JBHHMJ010000606.1:0-5315 GCF_042136455.1 Stenotrophomonas sp. 3diitr2024 | reverse complement strand
ACCCCACCGCGTTGCCGGCCAGCGGCCGGCACTACCCGTATCACGGCAGCTTCGCGATCACCTTGATCTCGAACTGGAACCCGTACAGCCAGGTCACGCCGATGCCGGTCAGGGTCGGGAGGCGGACGTTGCCTTGCAGATCGCACCGGCTCCAAGCCATGCGTACCAGCGCCTGCTTGTCGGGATTGGCTCTTGGTGGGAAAGGCCGGGGCGGGGACAATTCCGAAACACGCCCCGGAAGCCCAGGGAATCGACCAGATGAACTACTACGCGCTATCCCAGGCAAATCCGCCAGGATGCCCCTCGTACTATCTGGACGCTCAGCTTCACGACAGGTTCTATCCTTTCCATCCTGCTGTTTCCCATGGCCGATTCCCTTGGTACGCCAGGGCCAGAACTGACATGGCACGGGTCTTTACAGACACCATGGTGCTGGTTGGCCCTGAGGCGAGTCATTCCCATGACATCGTCCGCATTACCTCGCACATTTACGTTGCAAGCCAGAAGTTCCTGGAAGCCTGCCTGAAATTTGATGCCAAGATGATCGACTTCAGGCGCATTCCCCATGTTTCAGAGGAGGGATGGACGACTTCAAAGAGCGAGTACAGTGCCATCATCTTCCATGAGACCTGCCTCTCCTCCGTCGCCTCTGAGGAAAACCAGATGGCGTATAGCAAGTATGGAGAGTCTCGCAGGATCAAGAAGCTGCGCGTGAAAAGCTCCTTCAAAGAACACTTGTTCCGGATTGAGAACATGGAAGGCTCCAGCAACACCTTGATCTGCTCGGAGGACTTTCGTGCTTACGTCGGGGATAGTCTCAGCGGCGTCGAATTTGTTGATACCGCGGATGTGGAGTGGCCGCGAATCAAGCCGATCTGAGTCACCCGACGGCGCGGAAGCAGGCGAGTGCAGGTCAACGCCCGTTGTTGCCGGCCAGCGGCCGGCACTACCCGGGTCATGGCAGCTTCGCGATCACCTTGATCTCGAACTGGAACCCGTACAGCCAGGTCACACCGATGCCGGTCAGGGTCGGGTGCGGCGCCTGGCCCCAGTACTCGGGCACGATCGCCCAGGCCTTCTCGAAGTTCTTCTCCGGATCGACCAGGAACACGGTCACGTCGATCACGTCATCGAACGTGCAGCCTGCGGCAGCCAACACCACATTGAGATTCTCGAAGGCGCGGCGCACCTGCATTTCGAAGTCCGGCTCGGGCGAGCCGTCCTCGCGGCTGCCGACCTGGCCGGAGACGAACAGGAAACCGTTGGATCGGATCGCTGGCGAGTAGCGGTTGCGCTCGTACAGCGCTTGGCGGCCGGCGGGGAAAACGACATCACGCTGTGACATGGGGAAGATCCCGTGGGAGAGGACGCCATCCTCCCCGCCAGCGGTGTCTGGATAAACCGCGATGATCGGCCTAGATTGATTGCCAATTCCAAACAATCATGGCCCGCCATGGACCGTTTCGAGGCGATGCGGGCCTTTGCCCGCGTGGTGGAAACCGGCAGCTTCACCCGCGCCGCGCAGACCCTGCAGATCAGCCGCACCACGGTCACCCAGCTGGTGCAGCAGCTGGAGGCACACCTGCGGCTGCGCCTGCTCAACCGCACCACGCGCCGGGTCAGCGTCACCGCCGACGGTGCGGCCTACTACCCGCGCATCGCCCGCCTGCTGGCCGAGCTGGAAGAGGTGGAGGGCGGGCTGGGTGACGCAGCCAGCCAGCCGCGCGGCCGCCTGCGGGTGGATGTGCCGGGGCCTTACGCGCGGCTGCGGCTGGTACCGGCGCTGCCGGATTTCCAGGCGCGCTACCCGGAGATCCAGCTGGATATCGGCGTCAGTGACCGCGAGGTCGACGTCATCGCCGACAACGTCGACTGCGTGATCCGCGGCGGCACCCCGGCCGACCCGGCACTGGTGGCGCGGCCGCTGGGGGCGCTGCCGATCGGTTTCCACGCCAGCCCCGGCTATGTGAAGCGTTTCGGCGTGCCGACCGACCCGCGCGCGCTGGAAGGGCCGGACCACCACATGGTCGGCTTCCTCAGCCCGCGCAGTGGTCGCGCACGCGTGTTCAGCGCGCAACGTGGCGATGAGCGCATCGAGGTGCAGGGCCGCTACACGGTCGGTTTCGACGACGGCAACGCCTATCTGGCGGCGGCGCTGGCGGGGCTGGGCGTGGTCGCGCTGCCCAGCTACATGGCCGCGCCGCACGTGGCGCGCGGCGAATTGCTGCCGCTGCTGCAGGACTGGCGGCTTCCACCCATGCCGATGCATGTGATGTTCCCGCCGAACCGGCACATGAGCCAGCGGCTGCGGGTGTTCATCGATTGGGTGGTGGAAGCGTTGGGGTGATGCACACGCACCTGTAGAGCCGAGCCCACGCTCGGCTGCTTCTCGCTCCAACGCTCAAGGCCCGCGCTTCGCGCGTGAGCCGAGCACGGGTTCGGCTACAGGGAGGGCTTCCTGCTGCAGGCATGCGAAAATCATCGCGGCACGCAACAGGAACCATCGCCACGCATGAATCGCATCGTCGCACTGGACACCGAAACCACCGGCATCTCCCACCGCCTGGGGCACCGCGTGATCGAAATCGGTGCCGTCGAACTGATCGACGGCCAGCTCAGCGGCCGCCAGTTCCACACCTACCTGCAGCCGCAGCGCAAGGTGGACTGGGGCGCACAGCGCGTGCATGGCATCAGCGATGCGATGCTGGTGGGCAAACCGCTGTTCTCCAGCAAGGCCGCCGAACTGCTGGACTTCCTGCGCGGCAGCGAGATGGTCGCGCACAACGCCACCTTCGACGTGGGCTTCCTGGACAACGAGCTGCGCCTGGCCGGCATTCCCGGCACGCTGGCCCAGCACTGCCGCATCACCTGCAGCCTGAAGCTGGCGCGCGGGCGCTGGCCCGGCCAGGGCAACAAGTTGGACGATGTGCTGCAGCGCCTGCGCATCCCCGGCAACCGGGGCCTGCACGGTGCGCTAAAGGATGCCCATCTGCTGGCCCAGGTGATTCCGCACCTGCGCTGAGGCTTGCCCGCTGTTACATCGGCCGTAACCAGCGCTCGATCATCGCCACGCCACAGGCCACCCCGTCTTCATCGCTCATCGCCACGCCCAGGGCCGCCGCGCGCGCGCGTACTGCGTCGGCTTCTGCGAAGGTGATGGCTGCTGCCAGCGTTGCTGCATCCAGTCGCTTCGGTGACAACGGTGCCGGTGCCACGCCCAACCGACACAGGCGATCGGCCCAGAAGAACTGATCCGCAGCGAACGGCATCACCAGCGAGGGAATGCCGGCCCGGCAGGCCGAATGCGTGGTGCCGCTGCCACCGTGGTGGATGGCGAGTGCGCAACGCGGGAACAGCGCTTCGTGTGGGGTCGGCCCCAGTACGAAGACCGAATCGGGCAAGCGCATCGCAGGCAGTCCCACCCAGCCAGGAAACAGCAGTACCCGGCGTGGCGCCAGCGCCTGCAGCAAGGCCGGCAGCACGCGTTCGCGATCAAAGCCGGTCATGCTGCCGAAGCCAAGGTAGACCGGCGGCGGGCCGGCATCAAGGAAGGCCCGCAGATCGGCCGGGGGCGCCCAGGGCGCATCAGGAAGCCGCCATTGGCCACAGACGATGTGGTCGGCCGGCCAGTCCGCCGGTGGCGGCAGCAGCTGCGGTGAGATGCCATAGAGCATCGGCAGGCCGGACCACAGCGCGCGGCGCGGCGATTGCCCCAACTGCTGGCGTGCCGCGTTGATCGGCCGGCGGAACTGGCGCCAGATCAGGCCGTTGACCCACCCGTAGCTGGCCCGGTTCAACCAGCCCGGCGAGCGTCCGGGCGGCAGGAACGGGGAGCGGAAGGCGCGCGTCGGGGTCAGCGGAATCATGCCGCTGCCGATGACGGGAATCCTGCGGCGTTCGCCCACGCTCATGCCGACGAAGGCCGCCAGGCCACCGGTCAGAATCGCATCGCAGCCTTCGGCGGCGGCATCGGCCTGGCGCATCCAGCCGCTGACATGCTGCAGCGCCATCCGTGCCAGGCCGGTACTGGCGGCGGCAACGCCGTTGCCACGCGAGACCAGTGCGACCACGTCGTCATGGATGTCACCTTCAAGGGCCGCGTGGGGCACATCCAGTGCCTGCGCGCTGCCCAGGGTGCCGCCATCGGCCAGCAGTGTCACCGCGTGGCCTGCGCCGATCAGCCCATGGCAGAGCATGGCCAGGGGACGTGTGTCGCCTTCGGTTCCGTAGGTCAGGGCCAGCAGCCGCATGGCAAGCTCCGCAGTGGTCCGGGCCAGTATGCCGGTTGGCGGAGTGCCCCCGGTCCTGCCGGTTCAGTCCCCGCCTGTGGGTAACTTGCGCAAGTGCTTGAACCGGTGCATAATGCGCGGCTCGCTGTGTCCGGTTTTCTACCGGGCGGCGCCCCCGGGAGCACGTCCCCGGCCGCCCAACGCCAGCGTAACCCTTTGATTCTCTTGACGTGTGGTGGGCAACCATCGAGGCCGCCGTCGCCCGGGCTACGGGCTGACAACTACTACTATCGAGGTGCGCAATGTCCCGCGTATGCCAGGTTTCCGGCAAGCGAGTGCAGACGGGTAACAACGTCTCGCACGCCAACAACAAGACCCGTCGTCGTTTCCTGCCGAATCTGCACGAGCGCCGTTTCTGGGTGGCCAGCGAGAACCGCTGGGTCAAGCTTCGTGTTTCCGCGCATGCACTGCGCACCATCGACAAGAACGGCATTGATTCCGTTCTGGCTGAGCTGCGTGCGCGCGGCGAAAAGGTCTGAGGAGTAAAGCATCATGGCAGGCAAGCGCGATAAGGTCCGTATGATTTCCTCGGCCGGTACCGGCCACTTCTACACCACGGACAAGAACAAGAAGAACACCCCGGGGAAGATGGAATTCCTGAAGTACGATCCGGTCGTGCGCAAGCACGTCCTGTACAAGGAAGGCAAGATCAAGTAATCCGCACGGATTGCTGATCCCCGCGAAGAAACCCGCCTCTGTGGCGGGTTTTTTCATGTCTGGCATCCAGGTGGTGGGTACCGACCGTTGGGGAATTCCCCTTTGGGTGGGTGCCGACCGTTGGTCGGCACTGGGCAGTCCCTGCGCACGCTGTCGCCAATGGCGCCGTGTCTGGAGCGAAGGGCTGAATGCGATAAGTGATTGTTCCTACCGGTTCCGGCGCTTCGCGCGGTTCAAATCGATCGGAACGACGGGCGTGGCCGTGCCCATGATGGCGAGCCGCTGCGGTTGCAGCGGTCGGGCTTGCAATCCCGTGAAGTCAATCAATCAGTAGACTCGCCCGCCGTCGCCGGAGATCCCTCCGGCGAC
>NZ_JBHHMJ010000594.1:0-6236 GCF_042136455.1 Stenotrophomonas sp. 3diitr2024 | reverse complement strand
CCGGCCGCTGGCCGGCAACCAGGCATTCTCGGTCAGCGCAGCAACACCTCACGCAACGCCGCGTAATCGGCCGCCAACGGTTCGGCGTGCGCCGCCCGTTGCAACAACGCATCCAATGCCGGCGGCACGGCCACAGGTTCGCCGATCAACGGCTCGACAACGGCCTCGAACTTGGCCGGATGTGCGGTGGCCACCACCGCCCAGTCGCCCTTGGCACCACGTGCGCGCAGGTCCTGCAGCACCTTCACCGCCGTAGCCGTATGCGGGCAGAACAGCTCGCCACTGCTGGCATGGGCCGCCGCAATCGTCGCGCGGATGGTCACATCATCCACCGCGAACGCACGCAGTGCAGCGCGCAGCTCCGCATCATCTCCGCGGTAAAGCCAGCGCAGGCGTTCGAAGTTGCTTGGCGCACCCACGTCCATTGCATTGGCCACGGTGGCCACACTGGCCTGCGGCTGGTAGTCGCCGCCACTGAAGTACGCGGGCAGCACGGCGTTGGCATTGGTGGCCAGCACGATCTGTCCGATCGGCACGCCCAGCGCGCGCGCCAGCACTGCGGCCATTGCGTTGCCCAGGTTGCCGGTCGGTACTACCAGGTTGAGCCGGCGACGATGCAACGCGTAGTGGCTCAGTGCCGTATGTGCGTAGTAACTCATCTGCGGCAGCAGGCGACCGAGGCTGATGCTGTTGGCCGAGCTCAGCGGCACCTGTGCCTGCAGTTCGCGGTCGGCCAGCGCCTGCTTGACCATGGCCTGGCAGTCATCGAAGGCACCGGCCACGCGCAGCGCCAGGATGTTGTCACCAAAGCAGCCGAGCTGGTGCGCCTGGCGCGGTGACACGCGACCATCCGGATACAGCACCACCACGCGTACGCCTGGCAGGCGATGGAAGGCCGCGGCAACGGCCGCGCCGGTATCGCCGGAGGTGGCGACGACGATGGTCAGGTCACGGTCCTTGCCGGCCTGCAGCTGCGACAGCGTACCGGCCAGGAAACGCGCACCAATGTCCTTGAACGCCGCCGTCGGCCCATGGAACAGTTCCAGCACGTGGTCACCGTCGCCGAGCGCACGCAGCGGCACCGGGAAGTCGAACGCCTCGCGGCAGATCGACGGTAATCCGGCCTCCAGCGCATCTCCGGCGAAGAACGGTGCCAGCAGGTCTGCAGCGGTATCGGCCAGGGTCGCACCGGCTTCCAGCTCACGTGGCGCCGGCAGTACCTGGGGCACGTACAGGCCACCATCGGGCGCCAAGCCTGCAGCGATGGCCGCACTGAGGCCAACGGCCGAGGACCGGCCGCGGGTCGAAACGAATTGCATGGGTTCAGTATCCAAAGAGGGAGAAGGATTCAGCACAGCCGGGCTCCGGGCGCATCCAGCGGCGATACCCAGGCATCGCTGTCGAAGCCGGCAGCAGCGAATGCCCCCTGCACCGGCGCCGCGGCAGCGTGGGCCTGGTCGGCATCTTCGAACCAGGCGAACACGCTGGGGCCGGCACCGGAGATGCCCGCGCCCATTGCACGGGCTGACAACGCCGCATCACGAGCCGCCTCGAAGCCGCCGATCAGTCCCGCCCGTCGCGGCTCCACCAGCACATCGCGCAGGCCAGCGCGGACCAGCGCCGCGTCGCTGCGATGGCAGCCGCTGAGCACCAGCGCAAGATTCGCACTCTGCGCCACGAATTCACCCAGCGCATAGCTGCCTTGCAGCGCCTGGCGTGCCAGACGGGTTTCCAGCACCGCGTGCGGGTGCACCATCAGGCTGTGCCAACTGGCTGGCACAGGGATCGGCAGCAGGCGGTCGGCCGTGCACAACGCCAGCCCGCCGAGCAGCAGCGGCCCCACGTTGTCACCATGGCGGCCCCCACTGGCCACGGCCTCGCCATCCAGCGCAAACGGGTACAGCGCCTCGCGCGCGAGTGGCGCATCCAGCAATGCGTTGGCAGCAACCAGCGCAGCGACGCACGACGCTGCCGAGCCGCCCATGCCGGAGCCGAATGGAATGCCCTTGTCGATCTCCACCGCGAAGCCGAAGTCCAGGCCCAGCCCTGCGCGCAGCGACATCAACGCCGCACCTGCCGTGTTTCCGGCCGCCTCCAGCGGCAGTTCGACCGCACTGCCGCGGATCGCCTCGATGCGCACCACCGGCTCATCGATACGCCGCACGCTCACCGTATCGCCAACGCCTGCGATGGCATGCCCCAGAATATCGAAGCCCACCGCCACATTGGCCACCGTGGCGGGCGCAAATGCACGTGCGATCACAGGCGTGCCCCCTCGCCAGCGGCTACCCGCAGCAGGTCGGCGAACACGCCCGCCGCCGTCACTTCCGGTCCAGCGCCCGGCCCCTGCACCACCAGCGGGTTGTCGCAGTAGCGGCGGGTACGGAACTGCACCACGTTGTCGGTCAGCCGCAGGTTGGCGAAGGCATGGTCGGCCGGCAGTTCCTGCAGGCCCACCGAGGCGCCGTCGGTGCCCAGCCGTGCCACGTAGCGCAGCACCGCGCCACGCGCCCGCGCATCCTGCAGGCGCTGCAGCAGGCTGGCGTCGGACTCGCCCAGCCGCGCCATGAAGTCATCCACGCTGCCGTCGCGTAGCAGTGCCGGCACCAGGCTTTCCACCTGTACCTGTTCCAGGCTGAGCGCGTGACCGGCCTCGCGTGCAAGGATCACCAGCTTGCGTGCCACGTCCACACCGGACAGATCATCGCGCGGGTCCGGCTCGGTATAGCCCATCGACCGCGCCTGCGCGACCAGCTGCGAGAACGGCTGGCTGCCATCGAAGCGGTTGAACAGCCAGGCCAGCGTGCCGGAGAAGATGCCCTCAATGGCCAGCACCTCGTCACCGGTATCGACCAGATCGCGCAGCGTGGTGATCACCGGCAGGCCCGCGCCCACCGTGGCCTCGTAGCGGAAGCGCGCACCACTGGCCGCTGCGGCGGCGCGGATGCGCTGGTAGCGCGGCAGCGGCCCGGCACCCGCCTGTTTGTTCGGGGTGACCACATGGATGCCCGCCGCCAGCCAGCCCTCGTAGCGCTCGGCCACCTCGGCACTGCCACTGCAGTCGATCACCACCGCATGCGGCAGGTGCGCAGCCAGCAGGTGCTCGGTGAAACGATCAAGATCGCTGGAATCACCCGCATCCCGCAGGGCCTCGCGCCAGTCCGCGTGCAGGCCATCCACTTCCAGGCGCATGCGCGAACGCGAGGCCAGCGCACGCAGGCGAAGATCCACATTGGCCTTGGCCAGCAGCTGCGGGCGCGCGGCCAGCAACTGGTCCAGCAGTGCGGCGCCAACGTTGCCGGGCCCGATCACACCGACCGCGAAGGTCTGCGGCGACAACCAGAAGCCTGCATGCGCCGCGCGCAGCGCACGGGTGGCATCGGCGCTATCCACTGCGACCGAGATGTTGCGCTCGGACGAGCCCTGCGCAATCGCCAGGATGTTCACCTGCGCACGCCCCAGTGCCTCGAACAGGCGCGCCGCCACACCTGGCTGCCCGGCCATGCCGTCACCGACCGCGGCCAGTACGCTGACGCCCTCACTGACCTGTACGCGCTGCACCTGTCCCGCTGACAACTCGTGCGCAAATGCGTGCAGCAGTGCATCACGGCCACGGCCGGCTTCGGCAGCACGCACCACGCAGCAGATTGAATGTTCCGAGGAACCCTGCGAGATCATCACCACCGACACCTGCGCCTGGCGCAGCGCGGCAAACACACGCTCGGCGGTACCCGGCACGCCGATCAGGCCGGTGCCTTCCAGGTTCAGCAGGGCCAGCCCGGGACTCAGGGTCAGGCCCTTCACCGGCCCGCGCGGCGAGCGCTCGGCGCTGATCCGCGTACCCGGATGCGCCGGCTGGAACGTATTGCGGATGAAGATCGGCAGGCCGAGGCGGATCGCCGGCGACATCGTCTGCGGGTGCACCACCTTGGCGCCGAAGTACGCCAGTTCGCAGGCCTCGTCGTAGCTCAGCGCTTCCAGCTGCACCGCCTCGGGCACCAGCCGTGGGTCCGCCGACAGCACGCCATCGACATCGGTCCAGATGTGCAGCTCGTCAGCGTTGAACAGCGCGGCAAAGATCGCACCGGAATAGTCGCTGCCGTTGCGGCCGAGGGTGGTAATGCGGTCATCGCGATCGCGTGCGACGAATCCGGTGGCAACCAGCCGCGACTGCGGATGCTGCAGGCGCCACTTGGCCAGGCGGTCGGCACTGGCTTCCCAGTCGACATCCACGCCGAGTTCGCCATGCCCGACCACCAGCACATCGCGCGCGTCGAGTACCGCGCAGTCTTCGCCCAGCGCGCGCAGATGCGTGCCGAGCAGCTGTGCGGAAAACACTTCGCCCAAGCCCTGCACACGGTCCAGCACCTCACGCGGCAGCTCGCCGATCACCGCCAGCGCGGCCAGCACTTCGGCCAACTGATCGAAGCGGGCGTCGATCCATTCGACCGTCTCGCCCACCTGCTCGCCCAGCAGCGCCACGGCAGCGCCGCGATGGCGTGCGCGCAGGGCATGCCAGGCCTCACGCCAGCCTCCATCGCCCTTGGCCGCCAGCTGGGCCAGTTCGATCAGCGCGTCGGTGACGCCCTTCATCGCCGAGACAACAGTGACCTGCAACGATTCGGGACGGGCCAGCAGCAGGCCGCCCACATGGCGATAGCGTTCGGCATCGGCCACCGAGGTGCCGCCGAACTTGTGCACGACGGTGGACGGTGCAGCCAGGTCGGCCGGGGCCACGGAATGAGCGGGAGCGTGGGAAGACATGCAGACCTCGGTAGGAGGCCCCGTCGCATGCAGGTGTCGAGTTTCCCCGCCACCTGTAGGGTGCGGGGCCGTGGTTTTCGGGAGTTACACGAAGACGACGGGCCGCACCAGGGCAGTGGTGACGGTGGTGGTGGTAATGGTGGTGATGGTCGCGACCGGCGCAGTCGAACGGCCCGCAATGGCGGGGGCGATCAGACTGGCGTGGGCGGCATCAAGGACCATGGCGCACAGAAAACACTGTGCGCCCTGCCGCTGTCAAGTGCTGCGATGCAAAAAACCGATGCAGCGATCATCGGCCAACGTGCCGACATTTGGTTGCAACTGAGACAAAGCCGGCATCAGCACGCTTGACGACTGCATTCAGCCGGCATGTTCGGCGATCGCCCGTGGTGTGCGATGCGCATGCGCGCACAGCATCACGCCAGCCACCAGGAACACGATTGCCAGCGCTTCCAGCAGCGAGGGCCAGCGCTGCTGCCATGCAAAGGCGTACAGCAGCGCGAACAGGGTCTCGAACACGATCATCTGGCCAGTCAGGGTCAGTGGCAGCAGGCGGCTGGCACGGTTCCAGAATGCGTTGCCGAGGATCGAGGCCACCACTGCCACGCCGGCGCTGATCGCCCAGAACCCGCTCCATTGCGCCGCCGTATGGCTGCCGGTGTGCCCGATGAAGGCCATCGGCACCAGCAGCAGGGCCAGGCCGCCGGTGGTGACGCCGGTCAGCAGCGACCAGTCATGGCTGGACAGGTCCGGCCTGCGCGCCAGCCAGCGGCTGTTGCCGATCGAATACAGCGCCCACGAGAACAGCGCAACGAACGCGCACAGCAGCCCGATCAGGCGCTGCCGCCACGGGGTGGCCAGGTGCTCGGACATCAGCGCTTCCCAACCCACCAGGGCGACCCCCAGCACGCACAGCCCCAGTGCTGGTAGCAGCTGTTTCAGTGGTACAGCGCCCTGCTCGCGCACGCCAACGAGGGTGACCACCACCGGAATCAGGCCAACGATCAGCGATGCCGCAGCGCCACCGGCCCACTGCACGGCGGTCGCCAGCAGCAGGAAATACACCAGGTTGCCTGCCAGGCTCAGCCACAGCAGGCCGATCCATTCGGCACGGCCCAGCCGCGGTGCCAGCCGCTTCCATCGCGGCAGCAGCAGGGCGACTGCCATCAGGCCATAGACCAGGTAGCGGCCGGCGGACAGTTGCAACGCATTGAACGACTGAAGCACGGCAGGCGCGAGAAAGACCACGCCCCACAGTGCGCCAGCGGCCACGCCATTGGCGATGCCCACGGCCATCGGGTTGTTGCGCATTCGGGTTGTCCGGGCGGATGGAACGGGCCGCGCAGTGTAAGCGCTGGCCGCTGGGCGCTCTTGACCCAGGCTGCTGCCTTGTCACCTCTGTAGAGCCGAGCCAATGCTCGGCTGCGATTCACCGTTGTGCAGATAAGGGCAGCCGAGCATGGGCTCGGCTC
>NZ_JBHHMJ010000585.1:0-269 GCF_042136455.1 Stenotrophomonas sp. 3diitr2024 | reverse complement strand
CAGTCGAAGAAGCCGGAACTGCCGGCCTGCGCAGCGACGATGTTGCTCAGGTTCAGGCTGCCCGAGGCGATCATCACGCCGACCAGGGCGAAGCCCATGGCGATTTCGTAGCTGATCATCTGCGCCGAGGCGCGCATGGCCATGAACCCCAGGCTTACCTGCGTGACGCGCACGTCGCCGCGGTGGACTTCGTGCACGGCGAAGGCCTGCTGATGGCACCGACCATCGCGGTGCCGGAGATGCTCAAGCGCAACGGCCTGACCCTGCAG
>NZ_JBHHMJ010000584.1:0-2630 GCF_042136455.1 Stenotrophomonas sp. 3diitr2024 | reverse complement strand
TAGTGCCGGCCGCTGGCCGGCAAGCGCTCAGCGCCCCAGGTGCCCGTGCACCGCATGCCCGATCTGGAACAGGCTGATGCCCAGTACCAGCACGCCCACGGCCACCAGCACCCAGCGCTCCTTCACCCGCTTGACCAGGATTGCTGCCACCGGAGCGGCCATCATGCCGCCGATCAGCAGGCCGGCAACGATCTGCAGGTGCTGCACGCCCATCGACAACAGGAAGGTCGCTGACACCGTCAACGTGACCACGAACTCGGCTGCGTTGACTGTTCCGATGGTGGTGCGCGCCTGGCCGCCGCGGGCGAGCAGGGTGGACGTCGCGATCGGCCCCCAGCCACCGCCGCCGCTGGCGTCGAGCAGGCCGGCGAAGAAGCCCAGCACCGGCACCCGGCGGATCTCGCCCTTGGGCATCCAGCGCCCAGCGGCGCGGGCCAGGATGATGATCGCCAGCACCAGCAGGTACAGGTAGATCAGTGGCCGGATGATCTCGCCCGGGATCTGCGTGAGCACGTACGCGCCCACGGCACCGCCCACTGCGCCGGGCAGGGCCAGGCGCAGGAACAGGCGTTTATCGACATTTCCGGCTGCGAGGTGCGACACCCCCGAGGCGCCCGTGGTGAACACTTCAGCGGTGTGGATGCTGGCGCTGACCTGCGCCGGGGGCAGGCCCATGCTCAGCATCACCGACGAGGACACCAGGCCGAACGCCATGCCCAATGCACCGTCCACCAGCTGTGCGCCGAGGCCGATGAGGATGAACCACCAGAATTCGCTGCTCAGCTCCATGCCCCGAGCCTAGCCCAGCAGGCCGCGCAGGGGCCGTGTAGAGCTGAACCCATGCGCGGCTGCCTTCGACGGACAGCAGCCGAGCGTCGGCTCGGCTCTACAGGATGGCTCGGCAGCCTTGGGTTGCCTTGCAATCAACGGGTGCCGTACAGCACCACGGTCTTGCCGCGGGCATGCAGCAGGCCGTCGGTCTGCAGCTTCTTCAGCACGCGGCCGGCCATTTCGCGCGAGCAGCCGACCAGTCGCGCCAGTTCCTGTCGCGATACGCGCAGTTGGCTGCCCTGCGGGTGGCTCATCGCCTCCGGTTCCTGCGCCAGGTCGTGCAGGGTGCGCACGATCCGGTCGGTCACGTCCAGGAATGCCAGGCGGCTGGCCTTGCGGCTGGTGTCGAGCAGGCGCTTGGAAATCTGCTGGCCCAGCGCGTACAGCAGGCGCGGGGCATCGGCCGACAGCGGGCCGAGGAACAGCTGATGCAGGCGCTCGTAGCTGATTTCAGCCAGCTCGCAGGCGGTACGGGTCCGCAGGATCACCTCCCGGCGGTCCGATTCGACGAACAGGCCCATCTCGCCGACGAACTCGCCGGCACCGAAGTAGCCCAGCACAAGCTCGCGATCGTCATCTTCCTCGGCCATGATCGAAACCGAGCCGCTGATGACGTAATACAGGGTTCCCGCCGGGTCTCCGGGCCGGAAGACGTCGGTACGGGTGGGATATCGCCGCCTGTGGCTGTGCGCCAGGAAACGATCGATTGTGGCGATATCCAGGGCCAGTGGACTGCTAGCTAGGCGCACGGTTGACACGATAGGAGCGCTCCCTCTGCGCATGAACGGATTCACGGGGTCGATAGCGGAGCTTAACCAGCGCAATTGTTAAGGGCAAACAGTGTGCCAGAACTCTTGCGTCTTCACGTTCCCCCCGGGGGCAGTTTGCCCCATAATTCCCCCTTTCCCTTCTTACACAGGAATCGACCGCCGTGGTCAAGCCGTTGCCTCGCCTGAGGCTGCAGGGTTTCAACAACCTCACCAAGGCGCTGAGCTTCAACATCTATGACGTGTGTTACGCGCGCACCGAAGAGGAGCGTCAGCGTTACATTGAATACATCGATGAAGAGTACAACGCCGACAGGCTGACTCAGATCTTGACCGATGTCGCCGAGATCATCGGCGCCAACATCCTGAACGTGGCCCGCCAGGACTACGATCCGCAGGGTGCCTCGGTGACCATCCTGATCTCCGAAGAACCGGTGATCGACAAGAAGCTGGCCGGCAAGGAGCTGATCTCCGACGCCGTGGTCGCGCACATGGACAAGAGCCACATCACGGTCCATACCTACCCGGAAACCCATCCGCAGGAAGGTATCGCCACGTTCCGCGCGGACATCGACGTGGCCACCTGTGGCGTCATTTCCCCGCTGAAGGCCCTGAACTACCTGATCGAGAGCCTCGAGTCGGACATCGTGATCATGGACTACCGCGTCCGTGGCTTCACCCGCGATGTGAAGGGCAAGAAGCACTTCATCGACCACAAGATCAACTCGATCCAGAACTTCCTGGCCAAGAACATCAAGTCGCGTTACGAGATGTTCGACGTCAACGTCTACCAGGAGAACATCTTCCACACGAAGATGCACCTGAAGGACTTCGACCTGGACCAGTACCTGTTCGAGGAAAAGGCCAAGAACCTGTCGTTCAAGGAACGCATGAAGATCGAAGCGCTGCTCAAGCGCGAGATCGGCAAGCGGTTGCCGGAAATCATGACCCACGCGCCGGACATGCCGCGCCTGGTACACGCTTGGCTGACCCAGCAGGTGGAGGGGCGCCACGAGCTGGCGATGCGCTCGC
>NZ_JBHHMJ010000029.1:0-2834 GCF_042136455.1 Stenotrophomonas sp. 3diitr2024 | reverse complement strand
CGTGGGAATGGGATCCGACCCCGGGGCAATGGTCGCGTCAGGGGTCGGATCCCATTCCCACGGAATGGGCTCTGACCCCGATGCACATGCTCACCCCCAGGCGATCAAGCCGATCGCCAGCACCGCCAGCGCCAAACCGGCACGGTTCCACTTCGTGGTGGCCTCGCCGAAGGCAAACACGCCCACCAGTGCACCCAGCACCACCACGCCGATGTTCATGCCGGCGAACACGGTGGCCGGGTTGTCCGGCATCGACTGGTGCGCATGCACATAGAACAGGATGTTGCTGCCATTGAGCAGGCCCAGCAGCGCACCCGCGCCGAGGTTGCGCCAGGCCAGCCGGCTGCGGCCACTGACATGCCGCCACAGCTGCAGGGCCAGCATCAGCACGAAGGCCACGCTGAAGCTGGCCAGCACCGCCGCCATCGACGGCGTGCCCGACAGCGCCACCTGCTTGAGCAGCACGTCCACCACCGCAAACCCGCCCCATACGCCCAGCAGCCAGCCCCAGCCGCCGGGCGAGGACGCCACCGCCGGGCCGCGCGGGCGCAGGCTGATCGCCACCATGGCGACCAGGCCCAGCGCCAGGCCGACCAGCTTCCACGGCGTCGCGCTCTGGCCGAAGAACAGGAAGGCGGCAGCCAGTGACAGCAGCAGCGACAGGCGCTGCGCCACATCGCTGCGCACGATGCCGGCCACCGCCACTGCGCGGCCCAGCACCAGGAAGATCGAGGGCAGCACCACCGCCAGCGCCAGCAATGACAGCCACGGCGCATGCGGCGCGCGCAGCGCATCCAGCGGCGGCTGCAGCACCACCGCGGTGAGCGTTGCCGCCACCAGATAGTTCCAGGTGACCATCTGCGCGACATCCAGCTGGCGGCGTCCAGCCACCTTCAACACCACCGAAACCAGCACGCTGCAGATCACGGCCAAAGACAGGTAGAGCATGGGGCGGGCACAGGGCAGGGGCGGGGGACGGTATCATGGTGCCATGCACAAGCCTTCGTTCCCCGTCGCCCCCGGCGAAACCGCCTGTCTTCAACTGGATGGCCCGGCCGGCCCGCTGGAAGTGGTCGTCGACCTGCCCAAGGCCGATGTGCCGGTGCAGCCGATCGTGGCCATTGTCTGCCATCCGCTGTCCACCGAAGGCGGCACCCTGCACAACAAGGTGGTCACCATGACCGCCACTACCCTGCGCGAGCTGGGCATCGCCACGGTGCGCTTCAACTTCCGCAGTGTTGGCGCGTCGGCCGGCACCTTCGATGGCGGCGTGGGCGAGCAGGATGACCTGAAGGCGGTCGCCGCCTGGGTGCGCAGCCAGCGCCCGCACGACCGCCTGTGGCTGGCCGGTTTCAGCTTCGGTTCGTTCGTGTCGCTGAAGGCGGCTGCCGCGCTGCAGCCGGAAGCGCTGATCTCGATCGCGCCGCCGGCTGGTCGCTGGGATTTCGACGGTATCGCACCGCCGGCCCGCTGGCTGGTGATCCAGGGCGAGCAGGACGAGATCGTCGACCCGCAGGCCGTCTACCAGTGGCTGGACACGCTGGAGTTCCCGCATGAGCTGGTGCGCATGCCCGAGACCAGCCACTTCTTCCACCGCAAGCTGATCGACCTGCGCGGCGCGCTGACCCACGGCGTGAAGCATTGGCTGGGCGCGGCGGCATGAGTGCAACCGAGTTGACCCCGTCGCAGCGGTACGCGGAAGGGGTCGCCCGTGGTGACTGGCAGGACGACCCGGCCCAGCATGCAGCGCTGGCCGAGCTGGACCGCATCCACCTGGGCCTGCTGGACAGTGCCGAGGACGGCTGGCTGGACCGCCTGTCCTCGTTCTGGAAGAAGCCCGAGCCGGTCAAGGGCCTGTACTTCTGGGGCGGCGTCGGCCGCGGCAAGACCTTCCTGGTCGACCTGTTCTACGACGGGCTGCCGATCAAGCAGAAGTACCGCACGCATTTCCATCGCTTCATGCGCAGCGTCCATGAGCGCCTGCGCGAGCACCAGGGGCAGAGCGACCCGCTGGCGAAGATCGCCCAGGAGTGGCGCAGCAACCTGCGCGTGCTGGTGCTGGACGAGTTCTTCGTCACCGACATCGGTGATGCGATGCTGCTGGCGCGGCTGCTGGAGCGCCTGTTCGCCGAGGGCGTGACCCTGGTCACCACCTCCAACACCGCAGTGGAGAACCTGTACCTCAACGGCCTGCAGCGCGAGAGCTTCCTGCCGGCCATCGGCCTGTTGCAGCGCTTCTGCGTGGAGCTGTACGCCGAAGGCACCGAGGATTACCGCATGCGCGCGCTGACCCGCTCGCCGGTGTACCGCGCACCGCTGGCGGCCGACAGCGATGAGTGGCTGGCCACGCGCTGGAACGAGCTGAGTGGCGGCCAGCCGGCCAAGGCCGGCAACATCGAGATCGAGGGTCGCAAGATTCCGGTCCGTGGCCGCGGCAAGAGCATCGCCTGGTTCGATTTCGCCGCGCTGTGCGAGGGCCCGCGGGGGCCCTCGGACTACATCGAGATCGCGCACGAGTTCAACACGGTGCTGCTGGGCGGCATACCGGCATTCGATCGCCTGAACGAAGATGCCGCGCGCCGCTTCGTCAACCTGATCGACGAGTTGTACGACCGCCACGTCAACCTGGTCTGCACCGCCAGCACCTCGCCGGTCGAGCTGTACACCGGCCAGCGCCTGCAGGGCGCGTTCGAGCGCACCGCCTCGCGCCTGATCGAGATGCAGAGCGCCGAGTACCTGGGCACCCCGCACCGGGCGTGAGGGTAGTGCCGTTTGTAGAGCCGGGCCCACGCTCGGCTGCTTTTCGGCACATCATTCAGAAGCAGCCGAGCGTG
>NZ_JBHHMJ010000025.1:0-483 GCF_042136455.1 Stenotrophomonas sp. 3diitr2024 | reverse complement strand
CGACATCAAGCTGGACCGGATCAGCGCCACGCCGGGGACGCAGGATGTGATCCTGCTGGCACCCTCGGCAACGGGACGGTTGGACGTCCTGGCCGGGGGCAGCATCTTCGCCCAACGTGGCGCGACCCAGATCGCGCGCTTCGGCCTGTCCGAGGAACAGGCCGAGTACATCCTGGAAACCAAGCTGAAGCAGCTGGCCCGCCTGGAAGAGATGAAGATCCGCGGCGAGCAGGAAGAGCTGGCCAAGGGGCCGAAGCTGCTGCTGCTGGACGAACCGATGGGCGCGCTGGACAAGAAGCTGCGCTCGCAGATGCAGCTGGAACTGGTCAGCATCATCGAATCGTCGGGCGTGACCTGCCCGCCAGCCGCCGCTTCTACCAGGCAGTGTTCGATACGGTCGGCATCCCACTGGGCGGCGAAGGGCCAGACTTCTTCTGGGCCGACGAGCTGTTCATTTCCAGTGCCAGCAGCCGTGCCGCCGCC
>NZ_JBHHMJ010000567.1:0-4192 GCF_042136455.1 Stenotrophomonas sp. 3diitr2024 | reverse complement strand
GCTGGCCGGCAGCTCGGGCACTGCAGAATTCATGCGGTTGCCGGCCAGCGGCCGGCACTACCGTTATTTGCGTTCCAGCACCAGCAACGGGTCGATGCGGGTGTCGAACCAGTTCATGCCCCAGTGCAGGTGCGGGCCGGTGGCACGGCCGGTGGCGCCGACGGCAGCGATCACCTGGCCCTGCTCCACACGGTCGCCAACTTTTACGTCGATGCGCGAAAGGTGCAGGAAATTGGAACTGACCCCGAAGCCGTGGTCGAGCAGCAGCGTGCCACCGGTCAGGTACAGGTCCGGCCCAGCGAAGGTCACGATGCCGGCCGCCGGCGCCTTCACCGGGGTGCCGGTCGGCACCGCGATGTCCATGCCGGAGTGGCCGGCCCCCGGCTGCCCGTTGTAGACGCGCGCATTGCCGAAGCGGCCGCTGATGCGGCCCTGTACCGGCCAGATGAAGGTCTGGGTGAAGTCGGTGCGGTCGTCATCGCGGGCACGTGCGGCGGTCACCTGCGCCTGTTCGCGCTTGATCCGCTCGGCAATCGCCGGCGGCGGGTTGACCGTCTTCGGCGGCACGCCGTTCACCCGCTCGGTGGGCCAGTCGCGCGGCGTCACCGCAATGGTCGCGGTCTCGCTGCCACCATCGGGGCGTTGCACCTGTACGCGCAGCGGACCCATCTCGTCGCGGCCGATGCCGAACACCACGCTGCCGTAGCCGCTTACCCGCAGCTGGCGGCCGGCATACTGCACGCGACTGCCGGCGGGTACCTTGCCGATCACCAGCGCGCCCTGCGACGCACTGGCCGGGAACACCACGCGGCTGTCGATCAGGCTGCCGATGCCATCCTGCGCCTGCGCAGGGGAAGAGGAAAACAGGGGCGCGGCCAGCAGCAGCGCCCCGATCATCAGTGCCGAACGCATCAGCGGTCGTAGGTCATGCGCTGGCCGGCGGGTTCACCCACCAGCTTGCTGCCGTCCCACACCAGCTGGCCGTTGACCCAGGTGGAGGCGATGCGCGAGCGGAAAGTGGTGCCTTCGAACGGCGACCAGCCGCACTTGGACAGCACGTCCTCGCGCTTGACGGTGAACGGCACGTCCTCCACCAGCACCAGGTCGGCAAAGTAGCCTTCGCGCAGGAAGCCGCGTTCTTCCACGTCGAACAGCTGCGCCGGCGCATGTGCGAATTTCTGCACCACCTGCTCGCGGGTCAGCTTGCCTTCGTGCACCCGCTCCAGCGCGGCCACCAGCGCGTACTGCACCAGCGGCAGGCCCGACGGCGCCTGCGCGTAGGGCTTCTGCTTCTCTTCCCAGGTGTGCGGCGCGTGGTCGGTGGCCAGCACGTCCAGCACGTCATCGGCCAAGGCAGCGGTGATTGCCTCGCGGTCGGACACTTCCTTGATCGCCGGGTTGCACTTGATCAGGTTGCCCTTGGTCGCGTAGTCCGGACGCGCGAAGTGCAGGAAGTGCACGCAGGTTTCGGCGGTGATCTGCTTGCGGCTGCCATCGGCGCGGATCAGCGGGCCCTTCTCGAACAGCGCCAGCTCATCGGCGGTGGAGATGTGCAGCACATGCAGGCGGGTGCCGTGCTTGCGTGCCAGCGACATCGCCAGGCGCGTCGACTTGATGCAGGCTTCGCGCGAACGGATGTCCGGGTGCATGTCCGGGGTCAGCGCATCGCCGTACTTTTCCTGGAAGGCCTTCAGGTTGGCATCGATCATCGGCGTGTCTTCGCAGTGCGTGATGATCGGGGTCGGGCATTCGCGGAAGATCGCGTCCAGCGTTTCCGGGTTGTCGACCAGCATGTTGCCGGTCGAAGCACCCATGAACACCTTCACGCCGGGCGCCTTCTTCGGATCCAGCGCACGGATCGCTTCCAGGTTGTCATTGCTGGCGCCGTGGTAGAAGCCGTAGTTGGCCCAGGCGCGGCCGCGCGCGAGCTCGTACTTGGCTTCCAGGATGGTCGAATCCAGCGTCGGCGGGTTGGTGTTGGGCATGTCCATGAAGCTGGTCAGGCCACCGGCCACGGCCGCGGCCGATTCGCTGGCGATGTCGCCCTTGTGGGTCAGGCCCGGTTCGCGGAAATGCACCTGGTCGTCGATCATGCCGGGCAGCAGCCAGCGCCCGGCGGCGTCCACCACCTGCTCGCCGTCGCGCGGCGCCAGCCCGTTGCCGATCTGCGCAATGCGGCCGTTCTCGATGCGCAGGTCGCCGTCGAAGGTGCGGCCTTCGTTGACCATCCGGGCGTTGGTGATGAGGGTGGAGGACATGTCAGTGTTTTCCTGTGCAACGGCAAGAGGGGGCGTGGGTGGATTCGGGCACCGGATCGAAGCCGCCGGGGTGGAACGGATGGCAGCGGCCCAGCCTGCGCGCAGCCAGCCAGCTGCCGCGCAGCGGCCCGTGCCGGGAGATGGCATCCATCGCGTATTCAGAACAGCTCGGCACGAAACGGCAGCGCGGCCCCAGCAGGGGGCTGATGAAGCGCTTGTAGAAGCGCAGCAGGGCAATGAGCAGGCGCGAGATCACCCAGTCATCTTATGCCAGTTGGCATGAAGGCCGCATTTGTGCAGGATGGGCCGTTGGTCGCATGTCGCCGATGGCCTGCGACCGGTACCAGCACCCGCGGGTGTTGGCCAGGTTCCGTACCGCGCAAGGCGGTCCGTGTTCGTCGGACTGCCACTTGGGCACCTTGACTCCAGGACTGAATGGAGCAGGGTGCCAAGGTTGCTGCTGCGGGTCGGGTAGGCTATAAAGGCCCGCTTTCCCGGGCCCCGGGGAATCCAAGGAAGAGCGTTTCGTGGCTGCTAAAAAAACTGCAAAGAAGGCCGCAACGGCCGCCAAGAAAACCGCCAAGCCTGTTGTGAAGAAGTTGGCGGCAAAGCCCGTTGCCAAGAAGCCGGCCAGCAAGCCGGCGACCAAGGCAGCGTCCTCGCAACCGGCGGCCAGGAAGGCCACCGCAAAGAAAACGCCGGTCAAGGCAACCAAGCCGGTGGCGAAGAAGGCCGCTGCGCCCGCCAAGGCCAAGCCAGCCGCCGCCAGCAAGAAGGCGCCGGTGAAGAAGACCGTCAGCAAGGCCGCGCCGGTGAAGAAGGCCGCCGCCAAGCCGGTGGCCAGGAAGGCAGCCGCCAAGCCAGCGCCGAAGGCGGTGGTGAAGAAGGCTGCCGCCAAGCCGGTCGCCAAGCCCGTAGCAAAGAAGGTCGCTGCGGCTAAACCGGCCGCCACGCCCGCCGCTGTAAAGAAGGTTGCCAAGAATGTTGCCGCGCCGGCCACAAAGCCGACCCCGGCCCCAGTAGTGAAGTCCGCACCGAAGCCTGCTGCCAAGCCGGCTCCGGCCAAGCCTGTCCCGGCCAAGACCGTGGCAGTGGCGGCAGCCCAGCCGGCCTCAACGCCGGCCCCGGCCGCCGCTCCTGTCGCTTCGAAGGCCCCGCAATCCAAGAATCCCGTGCCCGTTTCGAAATCGCCTGCCAAAACCGCCGTGAAATCCGATTCCGCCCCGAAGACCGTGTCGCGCCCTGTCGGCAAGGTTGCCGTGGCCGTCGCCGCCCGCTCGGCAGCACCGGCCCCGCGCAGCAAGTACAAGGTGGTCGAGTACAAGACCGACGAGGCCACTGGCCGCCCGATCCTGCCGGCTGGCTACAAGCCGTCCTCGGAAGAGGAATACATGAGCTCGCTGCAGCAGGAGTATTTCCGCCAGCGCCTGCAGAACTGGCGCGCGGACCTGGTGGAAGAGTCCAAGCAGACCATCGAGAACCTGCGCGAGGAAGTGCGTGACATCGGCGACGAAGCCGAGCGTGCGACCCGCGAGACCGAGAACTCGCTGGAACTGCGTACCCGCGACCGCTACCGCAAGCTGATCGGCAAGATCGACAGCACCCTGAAGCGCCTGGAAGCCGGCGACTACGGGTACTGCGTCGACACCGGCGAAGAAATCGGCCTGGAGCGCCTGGAAGCGCGCCTGACCGCCGAGCGCACCATCGACGCCCAGGAGCGTTGGGAGCACCTGCAGAAGCAGCAGGGCGACTGATTCCAGTTCGTTGTCTGGTCATGCGAAAAACCCGGCTTCGGCCGGGTTTTTTGTTGGGTTCGTGTTGGCTGTGTAGAGCAGCGCCTTGCGGGTATCGGGTGGAGCCTGCGGGTGGGTCCGGGCAGGACACGCTGCAAGTACATCCCTGTAAGCTCGGCCGCGGCATCCATGCCGCGGACG
>NZ_JBHHMJ010000559.1:0-353 GCF_042136455.1 Stenotrophomonas sp. 3diitr2024 | reverse complement strand
GAGTGCGCTCCGCAGCCAGCATCAGCTCCGCCACCACGCGCAGACCCGCCAGCGCGCAATCCGCGTCCGCCAACTGAAGACGCCGCCCAGGCAGTTGATGCCGTTCCGGCCAAGGCTGCGCTGCTGGCCGGCATGCCGGCGCAGTACACCGGCCCGGTCTGGACCGCCGTTCTGGTCAGCAGCCTGCTGGTGATCATGGGCCTGCCCCGGGGGGGCATCCGCCTGTTTTGGCGCGTGCCACCGAGCAAGGTGGACGCCACACCGGACGCGGGCCAGGCGCAAGCCAATGATGACGCAGCGATGCTGGCAGATCGCGACTACCCGCTGGTCGCCGATGCCGACCTGTACGCGTG
>NZ_JBHHMJ010000557.1:0-53841 GCF_042136455.1 Stenotrophomonas sp. 3diitr2024 | reverse complement strand
GGCGCCAGGGGCCCGAGGCATGCCTCGGGCGGGTTGGGCAGGACGCCCAACCCCGGTCTTGCCGTGTGCGCAGGACAGCGCACACGAGCAAGGCGCCATCGAGCCCCCAGGGGTGAGGCGCTTTGCTTGCGAAGCACTGCTTCGCAGGCGCCCGAACGCACAGCCGACAGCGGCTGGGCCGGACCGCGGAGCGGGGTTCACGGCGTGTCCCGCCTGTCCACACCGCCACGCCCTCCCACTGAAGCCCGGCTTTTGACGTTGCCGTTGACCTTGCTTCGGCGGGTGCCGGGTGCAACCCGGTCGAAACCCCTTACCCCCGCAACAGCAGGAACGGCAGCAGCACCAGTGCCGCCGCACCGGCCATCGCCAGCAGCACCAGCACCACATAGGCCGGCCGGCGCCGGAACAGGCTGCCGAAGGTCTCGGCCGTGCCATCACGCAATGCCTGCTCACGCTCAGCGCGGATGCGAGGGCCGCGCTCGGCCTGGTACTCGGCCATCAACGCCTTCGCACGCGGATGATCATCGTCGTCGCGCAGCCACAGGCCACCATTGGAAATGCCCCACGGACTGGGTTCAGTGCGATACCAGGCGATGCCGTGCTGGTCGAGCAGCGTGCAGACATCGGCATATTCGTCGTCGCCGACATTACGCAGATTGAGCAGGAGTTTTGCCATGGCCCCATGATACCCGGCGCCGATGCGCTACCCTTGCCGCCCTCGCCCCGCGCCCTTCTGGAGACGCCCGATGCGCCGCCTGCTGCTTCCCCTGCTGCTGTCCCTCGCCGCCGCTGGCTGCTCGACCGAACCATCCGGCCCGCCGCCCGGCGGCACGCTGACCACCTTCGAGCGGATCGATACCGTGCCCGGCACCGGCGCCGAAGCCATCGCCGGCAACAAGGTCACGGTGCACTACACCGGCTGGATCTACGACAACCGTACCGAAACCAAGCACGGCAAGACCTTTGACAGCTCCTTCAAGCACGGCGAGCCGTTCACCTTCGCGCTCGGCGCCGGCCAGGTCATCCGCGGCTGGGATGAGGGCGTGGCCGGCATGAAGGTCGGTGGCAAGCGTACGCTGATGATTCCGCCGGACTACGGTTACGGGGACCGCAAGGTCGGCCCGATTCCGGCGGGCTCGTCGCTGGTGTTCGACGTCGAGCTGCTCGATGTCAAACCGTAATGCCGCCATGCCCCATCGGGTGGTCGTCATTGGCGGCGGCCCGGCGGGCCTGTTCGCCGCCGAACGCCTGCGTGCCGCTGGGCTGGAGGTCGACCTGTACGAGGCCAAGGGGTCGCCTGGCCGCAAGTTCCTGATCGCCGGCAAGGGCGGCCTCAACCTCACCCATTCCGATCCGCGGCCGTTGTTCGACAGCCGCTACCGCGAGCAGGCCGCTGTGGTCGGCAGCTGGCTGGACGGCTTCGACGCACAGGCACTGCGTGACTGGGCCAACGGCCTGGGCGTAGAAACCTATGTGGGCAGCTCCGGCCGCGTGTTCCCGGTCGACCGCAAGGCGGCGCCGCTGCTGCGCGGCTGGGTGCGCCGGTTGAAGGAACAGGGCGTGCGCCTGCACGCCAACCACCGTTGGATCGGCTGGAGCGACGACGGCGCCCTGCGCTTTGCCACCGATGCGGGCGAAGTCGATGTCCGCGCCAATGCCACCGTGCTGGCGATGGGCGGGGGCAGCTGGCCGCAGCTGGGCAGTGATGGCGCCTGGGTCGTGCCACTGCAGGCGCGTGGCGTTGACATCGCGCCGCTGCAGTCAGCCAACTGTGGCTTCGACGTGGACTGGACGCCGTTCTTTGCCCAGCGCAATGCCGGCGCACCATTGAAGCCGGTGATCGCGCACTGGATCGACCTGGCTGGACAACCGCGGTCGCTGCAGGGCGAGTGCGTGGCCAGCGAATATGGCATTGAAGGCAGTCTGGTCTACGCGTTGGCCGCCGACCTGCGCGAGACCATCAACCGCGATGGCCACGCAATGCTGTGGCTGGACCTGGTGCCCGGTCGCGACGAGGCGCGCCTGCTGGCCGACCTGTCACGTCCCCGCAAGGGCCGAAGCTTCGGCGAGCACCTGCGCCGCCAGGCGGGTCTGGATGCGGTGAAGGCCGCACTCGTGTTCGAGATTCTTGGCAGGGAGGCCGGCAACGACCTGCCGGCTGTGGCTGCCACGCTCAAGCGCCTGCCGCTGCGCCTGCTGCGCCCAAGGCCGATGGTCGAGGTGATCAGCACCGCCGGTGGCGTGCGCCTGGATGCGCTGGATGACGGCCTGATGCTGCGGTCCGTTCCCGGCGTGTTCTGCGCCGGTGAAATGCTGGACTGGGAAGCCCCCACCGGCGGCTACCTGCTGACCGCGTGCTACGCCAGTGGCCGGCGTGCCGCCGAGGGCGTGATCGGTTGGTTGGCGGAGCGGTGACGCCTGCGGGGTAGCGTCGAGCCCATGCTCGACGCCACATCACCACGGCCTGCGCATGCTCACCGAGGCCAACGCCACACCGCTGGGATGCGCATAGGCTTCCTCACGCACGCTGACAAAGCCCTGCCGTTGATAGAACGGCACGGCATTGAGCGACGCCGACAGCACCACCTCGCGCTCACGATCGGCCATTGCCAACAGGCGCTGCATCAGCGCCTGGCCGATCCCCTCGCCGCCACGATCGGGATTGACAAACAACGCGTCGACTTCATTGGCATCGACATCAAAGACGCCGAAGCCGAGCAGGCCACCCTGCCCGTCCTCGGCCACCACGCATCCGCCCTGCGACAACAGCCGCGCGTACTGCGACGGTGGCGGCGAGGCCGACCACGGTGCAATGACCTCGGGAGGGTAATGGCTGCTGCAGGTTTCGCGCACACAGCGCGTGCGCAGCGCCCACAGCGTGGCGACATCGTCGATGCTACCGGTCCTGAACTGCATGGCGCCTCCTTGTAGCGCCGAGCCCATGCTCGGCTGCCTTTCTGTAGAGTCAAGCCATGCTTGACTGCTTTTCAATCAGTTATCGCGAGGTCGGAACGAAGAACAGCCGAGCATGGGCTCGGCTCTACAACATCACGCTACCGCGACTTGCTGGCGCGCAGAGCCTGGATCTTCGGCGGCGGCTGGAACGAGTCGCTGCGCGCATCGGCCCAGAAGGCATGGAATACCGCATGGTCGGGCACCTTGTGCAGCAGCTCGCCCGGTTCCAGGTAGCGGTAAAGCGACGCCAGCGAACGGATTTCCACCGGCGACACGCGACGCAGGATGTGCTCCGGCCCCAGCTCGGCCGGATCGTTCAGGCCCGCCGCGCACAACAGTTCCTTCAAGGCATGCAGCGTGTGCTCGTGATAGCTGTACACACGGGTGGCCTTGTCCGGTCCATCCAGATGCTTCCAGCGCGCAGGGTCCTGGGTCGCGATGCCGGTCGGGCATTTGTCGGTGTGGCAGCTCAACGACTGGATGCAGCCCAGCGCGAACATGAAGCCTCGGCCGGCATTGCACCAGTCGGCACCCAGCGCGATGGTGCGCGCGATGTCGAACGCACTGGTGATCTTGCCAGCGGCACCGATGCGGATGCGCTCGCGCAGGTCCAGGCCGACCAGGGTGTTGTGCACCAGCAGCAGTGCTTCATGCATCGGTACGCCGACATGGTCGACGAATTCAGCCGGCGCCGCGCCGGTGCCTCCCTCGGCACCATCGACCACGATGAAGTCCGGCAGCAGCCCGGTTTCCTGCATCGCCTTGGCGATGCCGAACCATTCCCAGGGGTGGCCGATGGCCAGCTTGAAACCGACCGGCTTGCCACCGGACAACTCGCGCAGCCGGGCCACGAACTGCAACAGTTCGACCGGCGTCGAGAATGCCGAGTGACGCGACGGCGATACGCAGTCCACCCCCATCGGAACACCACGGGTCACCGATATTTCGGCGGTCACCTTTGGTGCCGGCAGCACGCCGCCGTGGCCCGGCTTGGCACCCTGCGACAGCTTGATCTCGATCATCTTGACCTGGTCATCGGTAGCGTTGGCGACGAAGCGCTCTTCGCTGAAACCGCCCTTTTCGTCACGGCAGCCGAAGTAGCCCGAGCCGATTTCCCAGACCAGATCGCCGCCCATCTCGCGGTGGTAGGGCGAAATCGAACCTTCGCCGGTGTCGTGGTAGAAGCCGCCGCGCCGCGCACCTTCGTTCAATGCGCGGATCGCGTTGGCCGAGAGCGAACCGAAGCTCATCGCCGAGATGTTGAACACGCTGGCCGAATAAGGCTTGGCGCAGTTCGGCCCAATCAGCACGCGGAAATCATGCTTGGCAATGGAGGTGGGAGCCAGCGAATGGTTGATCCACTCGTAATCCACCGCATAGGTACTGCGCAGGGTACCGAAGGGCACCGTGTCCATTTCGTTCTTTGCGCGCTGGTAGATCAGCGCACGCTGCTGGCGCGAGAACGGCACGTCCTCCAGGTCGCTCTGCACGAAGTACTGGCGGATTTCCGGGCCGATTGATTCCAGGCCATAGCGGAAATGCGCCATCACCGGATAGTTGCGGCGCAGCGTGCTGCGCTTCTGCAGCAGATCCCAGGTCCCCAGCGCAACCATCGCGGCAGTCAGGCCGACGCCCCAGTACCAGGCCGGCCAGATCGTGGCCAACCACAGGCAGATGGGAAACATCAGGATGGCGAGCAGGTAGACGATATACCGGTGCATGGCGTTCCTTGGTTGCAACTGCCTGCGAGTCTACCGCGCCGGCCGTCACCGGCGTTTACAGGCGACCGTCAACCACATTGCGCGGCCAGGCCGATTTCACGTCGTAGACGATGCCGCCGGGTGCCAGCAGCGCCTGGATTGCGGCGTCATCCATGGCTTTGAATAGGGCATGGGCCACTGCCAGGACTACGGCGTCGTAACTCCCCGCCACCGGCTCGGCCAGCCAGTGCACGCCCGCGTCGGCCAATGCCGCCGGGCCGACCCACGGGTCGCTGACCTCCACCTGTGCGCCGGCATCACGCAGGCGCTGCGCCAGTTCCAGCGCGCGGCTGTTGCGCAGGTCCGGGCAATCCTCCTTGAAGGTCACGCCCAGCACCAGGATACGCGACTGCGCAGGTACGCGGCCACGTTCGGCCAGCATTGCCAGCACACGCGACGCCACATGCTCGCCGACGCGGTTGTTGACCTGCCGCGCGGTGTGGATCAGGTCCGGGTGGTAGCCCACGCTCTCGGACTTGTGCAGCAGATAGTACGGGTCCACGCCGATGCAGTGGCCGCCGACCAGGCCCGGCCGGAATGGCAGGAAGTTCCACTTGCTGCCGGCGGCGTCGAGCACATCCTGGGTGTCGATGCCGAGCCGGTCGAAGATCAGCGCCAGCTCATTGACCAGCGCGATGTTGACGTCACGCTGGATGTTCTCCACCACCTTGGCCGCTTCGGCCACACGCATTGACGGCGCCGGGAAGGTGCCGGCGGCGATGATGCGCTGGTACAGGCCATCAATCACCGCAGCCACTTCCGGTGTCGACCCCGAGGTGATCTTGCGGATATCGGCCAGGCGCCGCTGGCGGTCGCCGGGGCTGACCCGCTCCGGGCTGTAACCACAGTAGAAGTCTTCGTTGAAGCGCAGCCCGGAAAGCTGCTCCAGCAACGGCACGCAGACCTCTTCGGTGGTGCCGGGGTACACCGTGGATTCGTAGATCACCAGGTCACCCGCACGCAGGTGGCTGGCGATCAGCCGCGTTGCCGAACGCAGCGGCTCCAGATCGGGCTGCTCATAGGCGTCGATCGGGGTCGGCACGGTAACGATGTAGACATTGCAGGCATCGAGCAATGCCGGATCGCTGCCGTACTGCAACTGCTGTGCACTGGCCAGCTCATCGGCCTCCATTTCCAGCGTATGGTCCTGGCCGTCGCGGAGCTCGGCGATGCGATCAGCATCGATGTCGAAGCCCAGCGTCGGCCAGTGTCGGCCGAAGGCCACCGCCAGCGGTAGGCCCACGTAGCCCAGCCCGATCACCGCGAAGCGCGGCGAAGCTGCTGCCGCAAGCGGCGCGCTCAACGCCGCATCCCATGCAACGGCTGAAATCGCATGCGTACTGCCATGAGCATGGCCGACCTACTCATTCGCTTTGCCACTCCGGGAAGATCCATGCCAGAAAGGCTACAGCCTAACGGCCCGGGTGCCCGGCCGCCAAGGTGGGGTCAGGAGCCCAGTGCGACCGCGGCCGGCTCCAGTTCACCATCGGCGCCGGTCCAGGCCTGCAGCAGGCGCTCGAAGCCACCGCAGCCAAGCACGAAGCCCGGCCATGAGGCGTCGACGATCTGTACCAGGAGTTCTGCCTCAATGCGCCGGGTCCCCATCGACCAGCGCGGGAATGCCCGCTGCGCCACCGGCGCGCGGCACAGCACCTTCAGTTGTCCATGGCTACGCGCATTGGCGATGCGCTGGTACACCGAATCGATGCCATCCTCCGGGCCTTCCAGGTACTGCAGGAAACGGCTGCCATCGAACATCAGCACACCCGTGACACCGGCTACTCGGTTGAATGCGGTGGCATCGGCCAGCAGGCGGTCAAGATCGGTTGTCTGCAGGTCGGCGCGGGCCTCGCTGGCATAGGCAATCGCGTGCAGCGACATCGGGTGGCTCCCCCCTGGGAACGATGCTTTGGACTATGACATGAATGGGAGCGACAGTTAAGCACACCGCCGCTCCACTGCAATCCGGTCGGGATTCCGCAGCTGGGCTACAATCGGCGCCGCGCTGCAGGCCCGGATGGCGAAACTGGTAGACGCATCGGACTTAAAATCCGCCGGGGGCAACCCCATGCCGGTTCGATTCCGGCTCCGGGCACCATCGCACTTTTCACGACGAACGTCAGATCGCACGCGAGTAGCGCGGCTGCTCGCAGGCCGCACGCAGGTACGGGTCGAAGCACATCGCCAGCAGCCGCAGCAACGGCCGTCCAGGCTCGCTGGCGCGCACTACACCGTCACGGTACTCGGCCAGACCGTCCTCCTGCAGCCGCTGCACCGAACGCAGGTCTTCGGCGAAGTACTGCTCGAAATCCACGCCATGGCGCTGGCCCAGCACCGCACCGTCCACTTCGCCCTGGCACATCAGCTGCTGGATCAGTTCTGCGCGCAGCTGGTCGTCGGCGCTGAGCGCCACGCCGCGCCACACCGGCAACTGCCCCTGGTCCACGGCATCCTCCCATGACGGCAGGTCGCGCGGATTCTGGCTGTAGGTGGCACCGATGTGGCTGATCGCACTCACGCCCAGGCCGAGCAGATCGGTATCGGCGTGGGTGGTATAGCCCATGAAATTGCGATGCAGCTGCCCGGCGCGCTGCGCGCGTGACAGATCTTCTTCCGGCAGTGCGAAGTGATCCATGCCGATGTACTGGTAGCCCGCAGTGGAGAGCCTCTCCACCGCCAGGCCCAGCAGCGCCAGCTTGTCTTCCGGCGAAGGTAAGCGGCGTTCGTCGATCTGCTTCTGTGCGCGGAACAGATGCGGCAGGTGTGCGTAGCCGTACACCGCCAGGCGATCCGGGCGCAATGCCAGCACCCGTTCCAGGGTGCGGCCAAACCCTTCCAGGCTCTGTCCCGGCAGCCCATAGATCAGGTCGACGTTGACCGAACGCATGCCGCTGTCGCGGCAGGCCTGCAGGATGTCCAGCGTCTGCTGCACGCCCTGCACGCGGTTGATCGCTTCCTGTACCTCTGGGTCGAAATCCTGCACGCCCAGGCTGGCGCGGTTGAAGCCCAGCCGCGCCAGCATGGCGACATCGCGGGTATCGATGAAGCGCGGATCGAGTTCGATCGAGAAATCGCGCTGCGGTGAATCGCTGAAATCGAAGCGCCGGCGCAGCCCTTCCACCAGCGTGGTCATCGCCTCGGCCTCGAGGAAATTCGGCGTGCCACCGCCCAGGTGAAGCTGAATGACTTCACGGCCGTCCTCGAACTGCGGCGCCAGCAGGTCGGCCTCGGCCAGCACGCGCGCGACGTAGCTGTGGCCACGGCCGCGGTCGCGGGTGATCACCCGGTTGCAGCCGCAGTAGAAGCAGGGACTGGAGCAGAACGGTACATGCACGTACAGCGACAGCGCGCGGGCCAGCTGGTTGCTGTCGGCGATTGCCTGGCGCAGCGCCGGCGCATCGAAGCCATCGTGGAAGTGAGGCGCGGTCGGATACGAGGTGTAGCGCGGCCCCGGCCGGTCATGCCGGCGCAGCAGGTCGGGGTCGAAGGTCCAGGCAAGACCGCCGGCGGCGGGTGAGAACGTGTCCATGCCGCCAGCATCGCGCCGGGCGGACGCCACCGCCTTGACCCAGATCAATCGCGGGTGGGGATTTCCAGCACCGGCAGGCCGACCTGCGGCCAGCGCAGCATCTGGTAGCGCTTCCAGAAGGTGTCACCGATGCGCGCGGCCACGTCGTTGGCCAGCGCCTGCATGGGCGGGTTGCCGCACTCGGCGGTGGTGATCCGGAACAGCACCAGCCAGCGGTCGAACAGGTCCTTGTCCAGCTCGATGGCCATGTGCTTGGACATCGGCGAGCCCTTGAAGCGGCGCGTGCCGCGCAGCATTGCCGACCAGAAATCGACCAGCTGCGCCAGATGTTCCGGCCAGTCGTGGACGTGTGCCTCGAACACAGGCCCCAACCGCTCTTCCTCGCGCACGCGTGCATAGAAGTCGTGGACCAGGCGGGTCACTTCCTGCTCAGTGCACAGCCCGGGCGAGGCGACGGGCAGGACAGGCGGCGATATTGCGTTCATCGGGGTACCCAAAGCTTGCCGGCAGTGTGCCGTAGCTGGCCGGCACCGCCGTTGATCCAGATCAATGTCGGCGCAGTCCGCTGCACCTAGTCTGGCATTCCTGCAGGAAGCATGCCCTGCGGATGCTGCGCCAGCCTCGGCGGAGTATACGCGCCGCCCTCACTCCGACCCGGGACAGCATGAACAGACCCTCTCCCAGCCGCCGCCAGCAGCTGATCCAGCACTGGGGCGCCATCCTCTGGCCCAGCTTCATCGCTGCAGGCCTGGCCAGCGTGGTGTTCTTCGCCTTTGTCGACCCGCTGCGTCTGCAGGCGATCAGCTTTCCGGGTACGGCGATCAGCCGCGAACTGGGCTATACGGCAGGATTCTTCATGTTCTGGTCGGTGACCGCACTGTCCAGCGCGGTCACCTGGTACCTGCAGCGACCGATGCCAAGCGACGACGACGACGAGCTGCCGCTGGGATGAGTACGGCCTGCACCGGAATCCCACGCCGCTGGCATTGGCGCGCCGCGCTCAGCATGCTCTTGCTGGCCTTGTTCTATGCCCTGCCATGGCTGCGCTGGAATGGGCGGCAGGCCCTGCTGCTGGACATCAACGCACGGCGCTTTGACCTGTTTGGCTGGACATTGTGGCCCGGCGATGTTGGCGTGCTGATAGGGT
Source organism: Stenotrophomonas sp. 3diitr2024 (assembly GCF_042136455.1). Classification (NCBI taxonomy): domain Bacteria; kingdom Pseudomonadati; phylum Pseudomonadota; class Gammaproteobacteria; order Lysobacterales; family Lysobacteraceae; genus Stenotrophomonas; species Stenotrophomonas sp. 3diitr2024. Next base: position 44,450 of record NZ_JBHHMJ010000557.1, on the reverse strand, counting down.
TGCTGGCGGTGCTGGCGGTGGGCCTCGCGCTGCTCACCCACCTCGCCGGCCGCATCTGGTGCGGCCACGCCTGCCCACAGACGCTATGGCGCCGTGCCTTCGACTGGATTGCGCGCGCCATGGCCCGGGCCTTGCCAGCGCCCGCCGTGCGCCCTGCCACCCAGGTGGCATGGGGGCTGCTGTCGCTGTGGACCGGCGTCACGTTCGTCGGTCTGTTCAGCCCGATCGAAGAACTGGTGGCCGCCGCGCCGCATGCCGGCTGGAGCGGCTGGGAAACGTTCTGGGTGCTGTTCTATGCCGCCGCCACCTGGGGCAATGCCGGCTTCCTGCGCGAGCAGGTGTGCCGTTCGCTGTGCCCGTTCGCGCGCCTGCAGCCGCTGCTGACCGATCCGCATACACCCCGCATGTTGTACGACGCGCGCCGCGGCGAACCGCGCGGCATGCGTCCGTCGGGGCTGGGGGGCGTGCTCGGACGCGGCCGTGGCCTGCTCGACCCGACCACCGCACAGGACTACGTGTTCCGCGCTGCACATCCGCTGCTGGCCGGACCGATGCCCACCTTCAGCGCCGACCGCCTGGGCGACTGCACCGATTGCGCTGCCTGTGTCAGCGCCTGCCCGATGCAACTGGATATCCGCCAGGGACCTCAGGCCGATTGCCTGGCCTGCGGCGCCTGCCTGGAGGCCTGCTCGCGGCAGCAGCACCAGGCCGGTTTCGGCCCGGGGCTGGTGCGCTACTGCAGTCCGCAGGCCATGGCCGGGCAACCGCGGCAATGGTGGCGACCGCGGACCCTGGCACTGCTGTCGATGCTGCTGGCGCTGTTGGCCTGCGGCGCCTGGCGCCTGCTTTGAATCAACGGATCAACGCGGCCCGTTGGCGTGCGGCGGCACCAGCTGCGCACGTCGCACGATGCCCAGCTGCTCGATGATCAGCGCCATTTCATTGGTGACTTCGGTACGCTCGGTCCCCTGCGGGACCAGGCGGTCCAGCACCTGCTGGTAGGTATCCCAGAACGCCGGACCGCATCCGTGTTTGTGATAACTGGCTTCCAGTTCGCGGCGTACCCGTTCAGCCAAGCCATGCATGCCGTATTCCATACGACCTCCGTTGGACTTGTTCTGCATCGTTGACGGTCTACCGACTCACTTGCGAGCTACTGAAAGACTCCCGGGCTTCACGTCCGGTTGATCCCAATTAGTCATAGATTTCACGACAGGTCAATTACATACCGCGACTTTCGTGATCGAAATTATTAATCGTTCACGAAACCACATACGGGGAGACGGGGTGCCCGGATGGGTCGGACCCGACACACTGCCCCGATTTCCCCGGTCCCGCCTTGGTAGGCGCCATCGATGGGCCAGCCCCGTTTCATCGAAGTTTCCAATATTGCTAAGCATACTTAGCAAATGCCGCTTAGGGTGCTATATGCGACAAAAGGCGGCGCAGTTGAGGCTTACTCGCCCTGCGTATCCTCAGTCGCGGGGAACAGGTTGGGATAGCGCTGATGCAGGATGTATTGGCGTAGCGCAGGAATCGGGAAGTTCTTGGGCCATTGCGACACGGCAGATCGGCTTATGCCAAAAAAGCGCGCCAGTTCGGCATCGGTCCGGAAACCCAGCCGGGCGCGTACCTGCCCCTTGCTCCAGAATTCGGTCACGGTCGGTCCTTCTGTTAACCAGACTTATTCTTGGAACAAGGGAACTTTGCGATCCACGCGTTAAGCTGGCTTGCATAGATGAATACTCTCGGCCAACGACTCGCCATTGCCATGAAGAAAGCCGGGCACCCTCGCCCGGCCGATCTGGCCCGCGCCGCCGATTCGACGACGGCAACCATCAGCAACTGGCTCAACGACCATGTCAGCCCCGCCCATGTGAAGGCCGAACAGCTGTTCCGCATCGCCGATGCGGCCAAACTGGACGCGCGTGAACTGCTGTACGGCGTGAGCGGGCTTGGCGTCGGTGAGCGGGGCAATACCTATATCCCCAGCCAGGCCCACCTGGATGTCTGGCAGGACGCCTACGAACTGGTCAGCCATCTGGTGGAGGAGAAGGGATTGCAGATCGACCATCGCCGCCACGCGGCCCTGGACCTGCTGGCCTTCGAACTGCTGATGGACGGCTTCAGCCGCAGCAAGGTCATCCGGGTGCTGACGACCTCGATGACGTGAATGCACTACCACTGGTAGCATGGTCGCGGATGGGGATGGGGCTCCCCCGATAACCGCCCGAAAGGGCTGATGGCTCCTGCCAGGACGAACCGGTCTTCGTCGATGGCGGGCCGTGCCTGCCGTCGGCGTTCGCCATCAAATCAGCGAACCCGCAACCGAGGCATGTGATGCACGCATTGAACAATTATCTGCTGGTCTTCGTCGGCGGCGGGCTCGGCGCCTGCCTTCGCCATGCCTGCAACCTGATCGGTACGCGGGTAGCGGTCGGCAGCCCGTGGCCGTGGTCGACCTTCCTGATCAACATCAGCGGTGCACTGCTGATGGGCGCGCTGGTCGAAGCCTTCGCCCTGCGCAATGGCGCGTCGCCGCAGCTGCGCCTTCTGCTGGCCACCGGCGTCCTCGGCGGCTACACCACGTTCTCCACCTACGCGCTGGAAATCGGTCTGCTGCTGCAGCGCGGCCAGCATGGCCTGGCAGCGTCGTACGCCGGCGGTTCGGTGGCACTGGGCCTGGTTGGCCTGTTCGGTGGCATGAAACTGGCCCGGCTGGTGCTGGGCTGAGGCTCAGCCCGCGCCGGCGCGGGCCTGTCCGCGCCACTCCCGCGGCGACTGCCCGGTATGTGCCTTGAATGCGCGCGACAGCGCGGCTTCGCTACCATAGCCAACGTCATCAGCGATCCGCTTCAACGGGCGCCCCTGACGCAGTGCCTGCTGCGCCAGGCCCACCCGCCAGCCCTGCAGGTACTGGCCCGGGGTGGTGCCCATCGCCTCACGGAAACTGGCGGCAAATACGCTGCGTGACATGCCGGCCACCTCGGCCAGGTCTTCCAGGGTCCAGGACTGTGCGGGCGCTTCATGCATCGCCACCAGCGCCAGCCGCAGCCGCGGATGCCCCAGCCCGGCAAACAGGCCACCACGCATCTCCCCCCCTTCCATCAGCTGCCGCAGCACCTGGATCATCACCACCTCGAACAGCCGGTTGACCATCGCCGCACGACCGCAGCGCTGCTCGAAGGCTTCTTCGAACAGCAGCTCCAGCGCTGCGTTGCCGCCGTACAGATCGGCCAGCGGCAGGCAGATGAAATCGGGCAACGCCGCGCTGATCGGGTTGAGCCGCCCGCCCTCGAAATGCAGATTGGCGCAGGCCATGTCGGCGCCGTGCTGCGGATCGGTGCTGAACCGATGCGGCATCGGCCGTGGGTACAGCAGCAGGCTCGGCACCTCGACCTGGACGGTCTGCTGGCCATGGCTGACCTGCAGCGGGCCACGTCGCACCAGGTGCAGCTGCCCGGCGTCATCCTCGCCCGCCAGCGAGTTGATGCCGCACAGCGCGCCGGCATGGAACACTGAGGCAGTGACCGCAAAGCGGTCAAGCAGAATGGCGAGCCGGTCGACCATAACGGGACCTTGGGTAAAGTAGAAAGAGATCAAGGCGACACATCGTATCGGAATCCTCCCGTAGCGGACGTGATCGACTCGGGGAGCGGGCGCTCCCAGCCCGCCCTTCCTGCGGCAGTGCAGCGCGCGCAGGCTGCTGGCGGCGTCTAAGCTGACGCGATTCCCGGATGGAATGCCCGTGATGTGTCGATGGCTACGATGTGCCCTCAACCTCACCCTCGCCCTGCTATTCCCCGCGACACAGGTGATGGCCGCACCCGCTGCATCACCGCGCACGTTCAGTGGCGAACTGCAGGGCGCCCCGTGGCGACTGGATGTGCCGGCTGACTGGAACGGTGACCTGGTGATGCTGGCGCATGGCTACGAGCCGGTAGGCATGCCACGTGCTACGCCAATGGCTGCCAATGACGGCACCGCGCCACTGCTGGCTGCAGGCTACGCCGTCGCGCAGAGCGCCTATGCCAGCCAGGGCTGGGCGGTGGCCGATGCGATTACCGACATGGAACGCCTACGCCGGCATGCAGCAGGTGAACTCCGGCATGTGCGCCACACCTGGCTACTGGGATTCTCGATGGGCGGAGCCGTGACCGTCGCCAGCCTCGAGCGGTTCCCGCAACACTACGCCGGTGGTGTGTCGCTATGCGGCGCCAATCTCAGTGGCGAACAGATCGCGAGTGATCTGCTGACCACGTTGGTCGCTTTCGATTACTTCTTTGCCAAGGCCGAAGGCCTGCCGGCTGCGGGACTGGTCTCACGCGAAGCGGCTGCGCTGCCACAGGGCGAACTGTACCAAGGCATCTCCAATGCGCTGCAACGCAGCCCGTCGCATGCCGCGTTGCTGGCACAGCGGCTGCAGGTGTCCGCTGATGCACTGGCCGGCACGATCAGCCTGCATGCACTGGTCCTGCACGAACTGGCCACGCGCAGTGGCGGCATGCCGGTGGGCAACAGAGGTGTGGCTTACAGCGGCTTCGGTGACGACATGGCGTTCAATGCCGGCGTGCAACGTGTCGACGCCGTGCCTGCCGCGCAGGCCGCTGTCCACAGGGAGCTGGCATTGAGCGGTGCGTTGAGGCGACCGCTGGTGATCCAGTTCAACAACAACGACCCGACGATCGTGCCGCGCATGCAGACGGTGTATCCGCGGACGGCCGCTCGGGCCGGCGCCCGTCCGCTGCCACAGGTGCTGCCGCCCGTTGGCGAAGGCCATTGTGGCTTCTCCGGCGCGCAGATCATCGAGGCGTTGAAGGCCGCGCAGCGTTGAGCAATCGCGGCCCGCGCGCAGCTCAGCCGCCCAGCGTGCCCATCGTGAAGGTGTAGCCCGAGCTCATCAGGAATTCGCGCATGCGCATTTCCGCGCGCCGTGGTGAGGCCAGGTTGGCCGGCGCGTACAGGGCATACACCAGGCCCGACCCTTCGATATGCTCGCGGCGCACCCCGCAGCGGGCGGTTTCCGAGGCGATGACCCATCCGTCCTTCAGCCGATCAGGGCCAATGGATTGCCCGTTCTTCAAGCGGAAGGTCAACCAGCGCACATCTGCCGTGACTTTGCTCATTTCCGTTTCGCTCCGTGGCTGGAACGACGCGTGATGTCCTTGCTCGCCATTGCGGCTCCCTGAGACGTGGAACTCGACCATAGCGCCTTTCCATGTCGTGGCCCGCTGAGACTGGTGACCGGGGCGTGGCGGACTGCTGCAGGTGAAGCAGCGCGGCGTCGGAAATGGCGGCGGCAGGGAGCATCCTGCCGGCGCAGTTCACAGGCAGGGAACCCGACTCACGCAGCGCGGTCGCTGCCCTGGTTCAAGGCGTGCAGCGCATCGGCCAGCGCCTGGATTTCGGCACGCAGGGCCAGCCGCTGCAACCACCGCCCGGGGATTCCGCGCGCACCATGGAATGCGCCCGCCAGCTGCCCCGCAATGGCGGCCGTGGTGTCGGCGTCCTCGCCAAGATTGGCCGCCTCGAGTACGACGGCTTCAAAGGTGTCGTGGCGATCAAAGCACCAGAGTGCAGCTTCCAGACTGTCGACAACATAGCCATTGCCACGGATCTGCTCACGCGCGGCACCGCGGTAGCCGCCCGCCGCGATCTGCCGCAGCCGCGCGCTCTCGACAGGGACATTGCTGAGATCCAGCACCGCGTCACGGGTGCCACCTGCCAACGCCCGCTCCAGCGCGACCGCCAGCAAGCGGCACGCCTCCAGGCACTCCTGCGCAGCGTGCGTCGTTCGCGAACTCAGCTCGGCCATTGCCTGCAGGTCGGGAGTCCCGGCGTAGCGCAATGCCACCGGCGCCAAACGCATGATCGAGCCATTGCCAGCGCTGCGTGGGTCGTCACTACCCGCCAGCGGTTGGCCGTCCTGCAGGAACCGGTCGATGGCAGCCCGCGTTGCCATACCGATATCGAAGCACTCGCCGGTCGCACTCCAGTACCCATGCCGGTACCAGTTGGCGTAGCGGTTCATCTGATCGTGCACATCGAAGGTGTCACAACGCACCAGGCTCTCGGCCAGGCACATCGCCATGGAGGTATCGTCGGTCCATTGCCCCGGCTGCAGCTGGAACGGCCCACCACCCACCATGTCGGTGATCGGGGTGAAGCTGCCACGAGGCTTGAACTCCAGCGTGGTACCGACGGCATCGCCGCACGCGAGGCCGAGCAAGGCGCCGCGGAAGTGATCAATCTGGTTCATCACACGAGTGTAGCGCCACCGCATCTGCCATGACTGACTGCCAGGCCGCGCAATGATCGCGCGAGCGGGAAAGCGATCGCAGCCAACAAAAAAGCCCTGACCGGAGTCAGGGCTTTTCAATTGGAGGCCTCAAGCGGAATCGAACCGCTGTAAACGGATTTGCAATCCGGTGCATAGCCACTCTGCCATGAGGCCAACGTACTGCGCGCCAGGAACGTAGCCCTGACAAGACAAAACCCCAAGATGGGGCCTGTCGGAACATGGAGCGGGAAACGAGACTCGAACTCGCGACCTCAACCTTGGCAAGGTTGCGCTCTACCAACTGAGCTATTCCCGCGTAAGCCGACATGCTACCGGAAATCCGGAAAACACACCAGCGATTTCACTTTTCTGACTGCGCGCAAAGCCTTGTGGCCCAACGCGCCCCGCCTTGCCGTGGCGGGAGAAAAACAAGGCCCCTACCGGGGCCCTGTAGAATCTGGAGCGGGAAACGAGACTCGAACTCGCGACCTCAACCTTGGCAAGGTTGCGCTCTACCAACTGAGCTATTCCCGCAGATTCCATTCGACCTGCGTCGAAGGAGCGCTATTGTGTCCAAATTCCTTCACGCCGTCAACAGTCTTCACATCATGCGGTCACGGGCGTCCGCACTGGGTTACGCTGCCCCGCCCAAGCACGGACACCCCCGATGCCGAGACGCTACGTCCGCCTGTTCTGGTTGCTGGTCGCGCTGACCTGGTTGGCGCTGATCGCCGCACTTGTCAATGCTGGCTTCACTCCGGACTACTGGCTGCTGCATCGCCTGGAAGGCGCCCAGCTGCCCTATCCGACCAGCACCGTCATCGTGTTCGCATTGCTGGGCACGGTTGAACTGGTGGTGGCGGCGCTGATCGTGCGCCCGTGGAAACTCAAACGCCTGTGGCTGCGCCTGCTGATCGCCTTCGCCCTGCTGCTGGTGTGGTCGATACCGTGGATGCTGTCGGCGATGCACCAGCCGCCGGTACAAGGCATGCACCTGCTGTGGTTGCTGCTGCTGGACGTGGGATTGCTGCTGGCGCTGTGCGGGGTGTCGGCGGTGAGTGCATGGCGGGCGTTCATAAGCTCACCGCATGGCTGCCGCAGGGAGAAGACGCGCAGAGATGGCCTACGCATTTCAGAATAGTTGCATGGACCCGCAGCGGACCGGCGAAGGACAGTACCTGACCCGAGGCCCACAGCGCCGGCAATACTTTCACTGCCGCTGCTCTGCATATGCCTCTGCCAAACCGGGATAAATCATGCAGCAGTCGAGCCAGCGGGCATCACAGCTCCCCGACGACGCGGATCCGCTTGACGCAGCGTTGCCAGCAATGGCTGGAGACCGCCCGATTACGCCCTTGGAACTTGCCACGCGACTTTCCGCAGCCTGCCCCTTTCAGGTCGTCCGATACGCCGACATCAAGGATGAGGTACCGCAGGACTCAACATACGCACCAGAGCACTACGTCTGGGGTGATCCCGATGAGTTGGTTCTCTTGGTTGATGGCGACCTCAAGCTCGACACGCTGGACCTGGACGACCCGCTGGCCCCGTGGCGGGAAGAAGATCTTGGTGCGTACATCCGTTTCATCTTGGTTCGCGGCAATGCAGAGATAGCACGCCATGTTCACAGCCTTGAAACCGACGGCGCATGCGGATTGCTTGTCTCGGGCGACCTGACGACAACCAATGCCATCGTCGGCGGACAGGAAATCCGCGTAGGCGGCAACCTACTGGTCCGCGAGCTGTTCTGGGGCGACTACAACCACGGGGAACTGCACGTGGTCGGGAACACCCAGGCAGCGCTTCTCATTCAGACCGACTACTCCATGCAATTCGATGGCTCGGTTCACTGCATTCGCAGGATGGACGACGAAGCCATCATTGACGACGGAATTGAGCAGATCATCGAACCCGATTGTCTGTTACGCGAATCCGAGGGTCCGGACAGCTTCTGGTCATTGGACGCGGGAGCCATGCTGCAAAGGCTCACTGCCGGGAAGAGCGTCATCCGTGCGGAGGGTCTGTCAGCGCGAGACCCGATGCTATGCACAATGAACCTGTTTAGCGACGCCACTGTCAGTGCAGAAAGCCTGCTACGCATTTGTGGAGAAGACATGCTTCCCATGGATACCCGGACCTATGAATTCCACCGCAGCGGCATCTCACTTCTAGCAAGTGCTGGCACCGCCAACGCCGACGCCGACGCCCGCGTATACACCGTGCAGATGGAAGATCCTTCGAAGAACATCGCTGCACGCCTCGTAATGTGGCGCACCGATGCAACCGCCAGCACCACGGCCTCTTACATAGGAGGTGCTGGATCTGGCTGGAGCCTACTGAAGTACATCTGCAGCGATGCTGGACAGGATCAGCGCGAATGGGACGAGGTTGAGTCACATGACATCCAGCCACCCTTCATCGCACTCATCCTCGGCGGGTGGCGATTTCTTGAGGAAGGCGCATCGAACCGAAAAAGGACTGCGGAGACAATTTCAGCGGCCGAGATACGCGGTCTACTGGCGCTTCCGATCTGTCAGCCATACGACGACTATGGCGATGGTGACCGTTGCGGATTGTGGGTGGGTCACTGTCATGCGGCGTTTCGCCAAGAGAAACGCGGGCCCGGCAGCGAGGGGCCCATGCTCCGACTTTCACGGGAACTTCAACAGACCGACGGTAGCAGCGTCACCGAAAGCTACTACTACTACGTTGAGACCTGCATGGATGGACGGGAGCGCGTTCACATTCGTTACAAGGCAGACCTACGCACTGAAGACTCGCCGGTTCAGATAGATCCTGTCGGAGGGGAGGCGCTGGCCGACGCACTACAACTTTTCAAGCGTGGCGCAAGGGAAATGCACGGCACAAATTCAGGCCTACTGAAAGGAAGAACACCCTACTTCGCAAAAGATCATGCGTTCGCGGTGAACTTCTGGAAGCAGCAGGGATACCTGCCCGAGTAGATGCCAGAGTTCTTTCAGAAACCGACGGCAGTCCAGGCCTTCTAGCTATCCGCATCCGTTATATGGCTGCTGGCCTTCGCACTCATCCATGCCGGCTTCAAGCCAGACTACTGGCAACTGTGTCACATCGAGCCCGGGACACTGCCTTACCCCACAGATTCAGTCTTCACCTTCGCGCTGATCATTCTGGTGGAGATTGTTGTCCTGGGCCTGATCGTGCAGCCATGGCGGTTTCACCGCCTGTGGCTGCGGATGTTTGTCTGTGCCTTTCCCTGGCTGGGCTGGACAGTACTTTGGGGCGTGACCGCCAGGCACCAATCACCCGTGCGCGATGTGCATTTGAACTGGGTGCTCGCCGTTGCCGCCTTTCTTCTTGTGGCACTACTGGTCGTGGTCGCGGCCTCCGCCTGCCCGCGCCTACGCCGCTGGCTCAACGGCTGACCGGACCTACTTCCGGAACTCTACCCGCACATGCTGGCCGAAGCGCGCCTTGGCCTCGCCATCGAACTCCAGCACACACTCCACCACCTTGGCCACGCCACGCCCTGCATCTTCAGGCAGGCGTGCCTGCGCGAACACAGGGCTGATGCGTACCACGCGTGCGGTCGGCAGCGTGCCGGTGTTCTCGGCACCATCACTGTCCGGTACCACCGCCGCTTTCATGCCTACCTGCACCGCATCGGCGTAGGCGGCGCTCAGTTCGGCACGCACCTGCAGCGGGCGCGCCGGCAACAACGAGATCGCCGGCTTGCCGGCCTGCACGAAGGCACCGACGCCCGGCACCTGGCCGACCACGGTGCCGGCTTCCGGCGCACTCAACGACATCTGCTGCAGTCTCAGCTTCGCGTGCTCCAGCTTGTGCTGCGCCATGTCGACCTGCGCACCGGCCACGTCGACATCGGCACGCACACCGGCCAGCTGCTGTTTGGCCGCATCGGCCTGCTGGTTCGAGGACACACCTTCGCTGGCGCCCGTGGACAGGCGGGTGGCGTTGCGTTCCAGTTCGCGCAGCTGCGCCTGGCTGCCCTTCAGGCGGTCATTGGCCAAGGCCAGATCGGCGGTGGCCATTGCCACTTCCTGCTGCAACAGGGCGCCATCCAGCGACAGCAGCAACTGCCCCTTCTTCACCGTGGCGCCTTCCTTCACCGGCGCTGCAGTGATCGAGCCATCCACCGGCGGCGCCAGTGCGATCAGGCCACCTTCGACGTCAATGATGCCCCGCGCCACGGCGACCTTGCCGGCGGCGGCAGTACCCTCCTTGCCTGAGGGGGCCGATGCAGCGGTGGGCGCTTCCCTGGAACAGGCGCCGAGCAGCAGTGCCGCGGACAGGGCCAGGCTGAGGGGAAGCAGATGCGACGTCTTGGTCATGGGGCGGACTCTACGGTTTCGTTCTGGCGGCGGTCATCACGGACCATGCCGTCTTCCATGGCGATCACCCGATCGGCATGCCGGATCAGGCGCGGATCGTGGCTCACGCACAGCACGGTGGCGCCATGCGCACGTGCGTAGCGATGCAGGATGTCGATCACGCGCTGGCCGTTCTCGGCATCCAGCGCGCTGGTGGGTTCGTCTGCGAAGATCAGGGTCGGCGACTTGGCAAACGCGCGGGCAACCGCCACGCGCTGTTTCTCGCCACCGGACAGCTGAGCCGGGCGCATGTGGCTTCGATGGCCGAGGCCGACTTCTTCCAGCGCCTTGCGGGCCAGCGGCTCGCTTTCGCGATTGCGCATGCCGCGGTAGCCCAGCGGCAGCTGCACCTGTTCCAGCGCAGTCAGTGCCGGGAACAGGTTGAAGCCCTGGAACACGAAGCCGACATGGTGCAGGCGAAAACGCTCCACTTCATTGCGGGTCATGTGGCCCACGTCCTGGCCCAGCGCGTGCACGCGACCGCCATCGGGTGCGGACAGGCCGGACAGCAGCGACAACAGCGTGCTCTTGCCGCAGCCGGACGGGCCGGATACCAGGGTCAGCTCGCCGGGATAGATGTCCAGCGACAGGCCGCGCAGCACCGGCACCTGCACATCACCGGACATGAAGCCTTTTTCCAATGCGTCGGCCCGCAGGGTCGGAGCGACGGCGCGTGTAGAAGTCATCGGCCGGTCCTCAACGCAGCAGCAACGATGGATCGGAGCGGACGACACTGCGCACCGCCATGATGCTGGAGAGCATGGCCATCACCGCCACCAGCGCCACGCAGCCGAGGATCACCATCGGTGTCAGCTGCACCGGCACGCGCTGGGTCTGCGCGATCAACAGGACCACCGTGCTGAAGGCTGCCGCCAGCAACATGCCCACGCCGCCGATCAGCAAGGCCTGCTCGAACACCACCCGCGCCAGCGCGTAGCGACCGGCACCGAGCGCATTGAGCGTGGCGTACTCGCGCACTGAGCCAGCCACCACCGACGCGAACGACTGGTTGGTGATCACCGCGCCGACGAAGCAGACGATGACGGCCATGAACAACACCGCGATGCCCGCGCCGGTATCGAACAACCAGTACTGCTGAGAGCGGCTGGCGAATTCCGGCGCGGTCCAGAACTCGACCGGCGTGGCCCGGCCCATCGACGCGGACAAGCGGTCACGCACACGACCGGCCAGGGCCGGCGAGCGCAGGCCCGCCACGAAGTAGGTACTGCCCTCATGTGGGTCGGTACCGGCGATGGCACGCGCAGTATCCAGCGAGGCCAGCACGTTGACGCCGCCCAGGCCCCGCAGGCCCGGTTGTGCAGCGACCACGCGCACCGCCTTGCCATTGATCCAGGCACGGTTGTTCTGCAGGTCCACGCCCAGCGTATCCAGATCGGCGCTGTCGACGATCACCGCACCCGGCTCGCGCAGCTGCGCGCGCAGGTTGGCAGGGAGGATGCGCGCGAACATCATCGCATCGTCCCGGGTGGAGATACCGGACAGGTACACCGACACATTGCCGGTGCCCTGCGCGCCGGATCGCCATTCGCCATCGACCCACTCGTAGGGCTCGACGCGGGTGACATCCGGGTCCATGCGTAGATGGCTTTCCACATCCGCGCTGATTGCATGGCCGTAATTCACACTCTGGGTGCCGGGGAAACCAGCCCAGATATCAGCCGAGGACGCTTTCACATAGATCGCAGCGGTACCGAAGATGCCCAGCACCAGTGCGGCCTGCACGATCAACAGCACACCGGCAAAACACATCGCCAGCACCACCGGCAGGAACCGGCGCCACTCATAGGCCAGGGTCTTGCGGGCGAGTGCGATCATTGTGGTTCGCCCTCACCCTCGGCAGGCAGCGGGGCGCCGCCGAGGGCGCGGTACAGCGATGCAAAGGCCAGAACGCGCGCACCCTGCGCAGCGATCAGATCAGCCTGCGAGGCGAGTGCGGCGCGTTGCGTGTCGAGTCCATCGAACTCGCTGGACAGACCCAGCTGCACCTGCCGCGCCTGGCGCTTGACCTGCTGCCCGGCGGCGTCGTTGGCCGCGCGCAACGACTGGATGCTGCTGTCCTGCCGCGCCAGGCTGCCCAGCGCGCCTTCCACTTCGCTCACGCCTTCCAGCACCGCCTTGCGGTATCCGAGCAAGGCGGCATCCAGCTGCTTTTCATTGGCATGGAAGCGCGCGCGACGCTGGCCCCAGTCCCATAGCGGAATATCGATGTACGGGCCGATCGACGGGCTCGAATCGGAATTGGAGCGGGCGTTCTGGGTGAGGTTGTACGCGTACAGGATGGAGCCGCCAAGGCTGACCCGTGGATACATCGCTGCGCGCGCCGAACCCTTGCTGGCCGCTGCCTGCATCACCTCTGATTCGGCCAGCAGGATCTGCGGGCGGTAGCGCAGCAGATCCGCAGGGACCTGCTGCAGCGAGAATGCACCGAGCTTCGGCGGCGCGCGGTACGCGCGCCAGGCGGGATCCGGCCCGTCACGCCCCAGCAGCAGCGCCAGCGCGCGGGCCGCGTTGTCCGCATTTTCGCGGGCCTGCGCCGTCGCTGCCCGGGTCGCCGCCTGGCGCGCGCGCAGGCGTTCCAGCTCGCCCGGCTCATCCAGGCGCAGGCGCAGGCGAACCCGTGCCAGTTGTTCGCCGCGATCATCCACGGCCTGCTGTCTGACCAGCAGATCCTGCTGGGCCTGCGCTACGGTCAGGTCCAGATAGCTGCGCACCACGTCGGCAATCACCGCCACTTGTGCGGCATTGCGCAACGCCTCAGCATTGCCGGCCGAGGCCTGCGCGCTGAGATGGGCACTCTCGGCGGCGCCGAACAGGCCCAGGTCCCAGATCGCTTCGATGCCTGCATGGAAATAGGTGTCGACCGCGGCGGCGTCCTGTACCTGCTTGGCGCTGGCCGAGATCTCCGGCAGGAAGCGCGAATCCGAGGTGCCGGCGACGATCCGCACTGCTTGCAGGCGCAACGTGGCCTGCTGCAGATCAAGGTTGCCGGCGATGGCTTGATCGACCAGGCCGTCCAGCGCCGGGTCGGCCAGCACCTTCCACCACTGCCTGGCATCCACCGCCACGCCCTGGCCCTGCGGCACCTGGGTCCAGGTGCTGGGTGTGCGATCAGGCAGGTCCGGAGCCGGCACCGACATGCAACCCGCCAGCGCCAGGCTGGTCAGCAGCGCGCCCGGGCGCAGCACTGCCTGCAGGGAGAGTCCGCGCCCGGTCCTGGGCACTGCCACTGGAGTGATACGCCTGACCACCAGCCCGCCAACGTGTAGAAGGAGCATGAAGGCTACCGTGCGATTGTGGAGCGAACATGGAGAATTGGTCCGAAAACGGTCACAACACGCGTGCGGTTCAGGCAACGATGGTGTTGGCCTTTCGCCAGCCTTTCAGTGCATGCGACGCGCGGAACGCTGGTGCAACATCCAGGCCATTGCGTCTTGTTGACGCGCTCTCCGCTTCCCTCGCCTGCGGTCGTCCCCACGACCGATGCGTCCCGCCATTCCGATTGCGACACTGACCTCGGATTCGTCACGCCGGGCGAGTGATATCACGCCCGCTATGAAGATGCCGTGGCGCGACTGTAGCGGCCCCTGCCGCCAACATCATGACAAATGAAAAACGCCCCCTTTCGGGAGCGTTCTTCATGAATCTGGAGCGGGAAACGAGACTCGAACTCGCGACCTCAACCTTGGCAAGGTTGCGCTCTACCAACTGAGCTATTCCCGCAGATTTCGTTCGACCTGCGTCGAAGGAGCGCTATTGTGTCGATATCGCTGCACGGCGTCAACAGGAATTTTCACGGGAAGCGAGGGACGGCGCCCAGGCACGCCTGCCGGTACCCTTCACGCGCGTACGCCACGACGATGGAAATAGATCTGCTCGGCGATGCGCCGCGTGGCGGACGTATGCAGCAGCGCGTTGAACGGCCAGTCCACCTGCAGATGATCCATCGCCCAGCGCAGCAGGCGCTTGCCATGGAACGCCGGCGCCACCTGCTGCGCCACCCGTTCCGCTTCCGGCCCTTGCCCACGCAGATGGCGGGCAATCGCCTCGCCGACCGCCCAGCCATGCCGCCACGAGGAGTGGATACCCCCGGCGGAGAGCGGCGAGACGATGCCCGCCGCGTCGCCGGTCAGGATCAGCCGGTGGCCAGTGATCGGGCCATCCGGTCGGCCGCAGGGCACCAGGCCGGCGCGGGTGGCCGAGGGGCGCGCCGAAGGCGGAATGTTGACCACACCGCGCACGTGGTCGAGGAAACCCTCAATGTCCGGCGGCCGCACCCGTTGCGGATCGTGACGCAGCGCCAACCCGACCTGCAGACCGCTCGGATTCTGGGCGCCCCAGCCGATGTAGCCCGGGGCGTAGCGCTTGCTGACGAAGCAATGCAGCGCATCGCCCTGCGCCACCTGCTGACCGGCGAACTCACGTTCTACGCCGTAGAGGTTGTCACGTACCTGGCCGAGGCCGGTGCGCCGGGCCACGCGTGAGCGCGCGCCATCGGCGCCAGCCAGATAGGCGCAGCTCCCTGCCCCTTCCACCTGCCAGCCGTCACCGCGGCGATGGGCGTCGGTGAAGGACTGCTGCAGGCGCAGGTCGACACCGTTCGCATGCAGTTCGCTGGCCAGCCAGCGCATCAGGTTCGGCGTATCGGTGGTGAGGAAGTAGTAACCCGGTGCGGCCAGCAATACGCTGCGCAGGTTCGGCGCATAGAGGCGCACGTTGGCGACCCGTTGCACCAGATGTTCGGGCATGCGCCCCAGCCAGGTCTGCTCCATCGCTTCCTTCACCACGATGCCGGTGGTGTGCAAGCGCTCGCCGGGGTCGGCCTTGCGTTCCACCACGCAGACGCGCAGCCCGTACTGGGCAGCGGCCAATGCGCAGGCGGCACCGGCGAAACTGGCGCCGACGATGACCACATCATGGTCGTAGGCGGAAGGAGTTTGGGGCATGGCTGCATCGCCTTGGAGAATCGGAGATGCAGGTTCGCCAGCGCGGATGGTAGGGCGATGGGGTGTGGGTGAAGTGGGGATGAAGCCACCTCTTCCGATCAGCCAGCAATTCAGAAAACTTGTATGGACTGAGTCAGGATGACCATCGATATTTTGCGGTCAGTGAATCACCAAGCCAGTCTTGGGGATTGCCAATCAAACCGATACCCGTCACATGAGAACGGCAAGCTGCAGGTGAGCATTGGCAGAAGCGATTGAACGTTGTCAATCGGCCGGCGGGGAACTGAACACTCCACGCAACGTCTTCTCCCAATGGAAATCAGGGACGAGCGACCAGCCCGGATCAGAACATTCGAGAACGCACATGGATCACTTTGACCATCTTGGATACTACTACGGCGAAGAAGAAATCCAGCACCTTCTGATGGAGCTTGGCATAGTCGATGTTCCCGTGTTGGAATCCGAATGGACGGATGCCTACCTATCAAATGAGTCACTAGGTATCGAGCTGACCCTCTCGGATTCTGAGTCTTTGGTCTCCCCTGCCCGCGACTATCCGACCAATGCGCTGGTGCTATCCAACTTCCGCTACTACGGACGGCAGATTGGGGACTTTTCCATTTACCAAGGTGCCTTGCCCCACGACCTCACTTTCGGCCAAGGCAGGGACGAAATCCTGTCAATGTTTGGCGAACCAGAATGGAAGAACCCGGAGAACAGCCGCATGCGCTGGATATGCGGCAACTATCGAATCCATATGACATTCGACAAGCACGGAAAACTGGCGATCGTCTCCGGAGGGTTGCCGTTCTAGGCCCTCTTCCTGCAATGCACCTAGCCTCGCAAGCAGATGGCGATGCCCACCACATCAAGCCACTCCCATACTCTGCTCGAAATCACCTCGGGGCACGTTGACGGCCCATAACGAAAAACGCCCCCTTGCGGGAGCGTTCTTCTTGAATCTGGAGCGGGAAACGAGACTCGAACTCGCGACCTCAACCTTGGCAAGGTTGCGCTCTACCAACTGAGCTATTCCCGCTTGGGAGGCGAAATTTTACCTATTCCAAGAATGGCGTCAAGCGCTTTTTTCAGGACCTGCGAGACGCCCAGCACCGCGCTATCCACGCATGGCGTGGATCTACCACGGCATCCCCGCAAACCGATGGATCCGCACCATCCGTGGACGCAGCATTTCCAGTACATCCACGCCATGCGTGGATAGCGCATCGATGGGGTCAGAGCCCTTTCCTTCGGAAAGGGATCCGACCCCGGGGCTCAGTTGCCCAGCTTCTTCTGCCGTGCACGCTCGCGCGCGGCGCGCTCGTCATCGCGCAGGCTCGGCCAAGCGGCGTGCAGGTACTGCAGGCCCGACCACAGGGTCAGCACGGCGGCAATGGCCAGGGTCCAGTCGCCGATGTGGAACACCGGCCAGCCCATCCAGATGTCTTCCACCGGCACGTTCGGCGCCACCGAATACAGCAGGCACAGCAGCGCGACCATCTGCGCGGTGGTCTTGATCTTGCCGATCATCGCCACGCGCACCTTCGCGCGCTGGCCCAGCTCGGCCATCCATTCGCGCAGCGCCGACACCGCGATCTCGCGGCCGACGATCACCGCCGCCCAGAACGCCATCCACGGCGTCGGGTGGCCCTGCACGATCAGGAACAGTGCCACTGCCACCATCAGCTTGTCCGCGACCGGGTCGAGGAACGCACCGAAGGCCGACTCCAGCTGGTAACGGCGTGCGATCCAGCCGTCGAGCCAGTCGGTGATCGCGGCCAGGCCGAAGATCGCCGCCGAAGCGAAGTTGGTCCAGGTGTAGGGCAGGTAGAACACCAGCACCAGCACCGGGATCATCACGATCCGCAACAACGTCAGCCAGGTGGGCAGGGTCAACTTCATGCTTGCGTGCTTCTCTCTCTACTCGGCCGCATCAGGCGTGGCCAACCCGTGCAGGTTAGCGTAGATACGTGCCGCGAGGGCGTCATTGATGCCTTCCACCTTGGCGATTTCCGCTTCGCCAGCGGCTTTCAGGCCCACAAGACCGCCGAAATGCTTGAGCAGGCTGGCGCGGCGGCGCGGCCCGATGCCGGGGATATCCTCCAGCTTGCTGGTCATCCGCGCCTTCTGGCGGCGCCCCCTGTGGCCGGTGATGGCAAAGCGATGCGCCTCGTCGCGCACCTGCTGGATGAACTGCAGCGCCGGGTTGGCCGCGCCCGGGCGCAGCTCGCGGCCATCGGGCATCACCAGCGCTTCGTGGCCGGCGCGGCGCTCCACGCCTTTGGCCACGCCCACCAGCAGCACGCCTTCCACGCCCAGGTCGGCCAGCGCGGCCTGCGCCTGCGCCAGCTGACCGGCACCACCGTCGATCAGCAGTACGTCCGGCAGCACGCCCTGCTCTTCCACCGCACGGCGGAAGCGCCGATCGATGGCCTGGCGCATCGCGGCGTAGTCGTCGCCCGGCTCGATGCCGCTGATGTTGAAGCGGCGGTACTGCGCGCGTACCGGACCGGCGGCGTCGAACACCACGCACGAGGCCACAGTGGCCTCGCCCAGCGTATGGCTGATATCGAAGCACTCGACCCGCTTGACCGGCTCGGCCAGGCCCAGCATCTCGCGCAGTGCATCGCTGCGCGCATGCTGCGCATTGCGGCTGTTGAGTTCAGTGGCCAGGGTCAGCTGCGCGTTGCGGCTGGCCAGCTCCACATAGCCGGCGCGCTCGCCGCGCACGTTCCACTTCAGCTGCACCTTGCGCTCGGCCGAGGCCGACAGCGCCGCAACCAGCAGGTCGGCATCGGGAATCTCGCGATCCAGCAGGATCTCGCGCGGCGGCTCGAATTCGATGTAGTACTGCGAGACGAACGCGGCCAGCACTTCCTCCGGACTCTCCTCGCCGTTGGTACGCGGGAAGAACGGGCGGGTGCCGAGGTTGCGGCCATCGCGGAAAGCCAGCAGCAGCACGCAGGCCTGCGAACCCTGCATGGCCACCGCCAGCACGTCCAGGTCGGCGGCGCGGCCGTCCACGTACTGGCGCGTCTGCATGCTGCGCAGCGAGGAGATCAGGTCGCGCAGGCGCGCGGCCTGCTCGAACTCCAGGGCCTCGCTGGCGGCCTGCATCTGCTCGCCCAGCTCGCGGGTCAGCTCGTCGCTCTTGCCTTCCAGGAACAGCGCAGCACGGCGCACCGATTCGGCGTAGTCCGCGGCCGGCACCAGCTCCACGCAGGGCGCGCTGCAGCGGCCGATCTGGTATTGCAGGCACGGCCGCGAGCGGTTGCGGAACACGCTGTCCTCGCAACTGCGCAGCTTGAACAGCTTGTGCATCAGGTTCAGCGTTTCGCGCACTGCGGTCACGCCCGGATACGGCCCGAAATAGCGGCCGGGAATGGCGCGCGGGCCACGATGCAGGGCGATGCGCGGCCAGTCCTCGCGGGTCAGCAGCACATGCGGGTAGGTCTTGTCGTCGCGCAGCGAGACGTTGTAGCGCGGCGACAGCGACTTGATCAGCTGATTCTCCAGCAGCAACGCCTCGGCTTCCGAGCGCGTCACGGTCACGTCCATGCGCGTGATCTGCGAGATCATCGACATGATCCGCGCGTTCTTCGGGCTGCCGTTGAAATAGCTGCCGACGCGGTTGCGCAGCGCGCGCGCCTTGCCCACGTACAGCAGGGTGTCGTCGGCCGCGTACATGCGGTACACGCCGGGGGCGGTGCTGAGCTGGGCCGCGAAGGCCTTGCCGTCGAAGGCCGGGGCGGGAACGTCGGTCATTCGCTGATCGGGACTTCGCTGAGCACGCCGCTGTCGGGGTCGAATCGCAGCACGGCATGGGCGTCGGTCTCGGCGATCCACACCGCACCTGCGCCCACGGCCAGGCCAGCCGGGCCGTGCAGGCGGCGCGGCAGCGGCTGGGTGGTCAGTTCACCGCCGCCCAGGCGCAGCGTGCGCAGGCGACCGTTGCCGGTGTCGGCGATCCACAGCAGCGGGGCGTCCGCGCCCAGTGCGATCGCCTGCGGGAACTGCAGGCTGGCCTGCGCACGCGGGCCGTCTTCACTGCCGAAGCGCCACGGCCCCTGCCCGACCAGTGTCTGCACCAGGTCACCACGCAGTTGCAGTGCACGGATCGAGGATCCCAACGCATCGGCGACGTACAGCACCTGCTGCACCACGGCCAGCGCGGTCGGTTGCGCGAAGGCAGCCAGATGACCACTGCCATCACGCTCGTCGATGGAACCACTGCCGGCGCGCCATTGCAGGCTGCGCTGGCCCAGGTGGTAGCTCCAGATGCGGTTGTCGCCGGCCATTGCGATGTGCAGCTGGTTGTCGGCGATGGCCAGGCCAACCGGATGGTCCAGCGAGACCTGCCGCGCCTGCGCCACCGGGCCCTCCACCGGCGCGCCGGGTCGCCCGTTGCCGCACAGCGTGTCGACGATGCCGGTCAGCAGATTGATGCGGCGCACGGCATGGTTGCCGGTATCGGCGACGTACAGCGAATCGCGCTCCAGCACCAGCGCCTGCGGGCGGTGGAACGCCGCTTCGGCGAGATTGCCATCCATGAAATCGGCGGTGCCGAGGCCGAACTGACGCAGGATGCGGCCGCCATGGCTGCATTCGAGAATGCGGTGATGACCGCTGTCGGCGATGTACAGACGTTCGGTGCTGACCGCCAGCCCCTGCGGGAAGCGCAGGGCCTGGCGCGGTTCCGGATGCAGTTCGCTGCCGCCACGCGGCGGCGCCGAAGGTGCGCCGTGGCACAGCGCGTTCAAGGCGCGCTCCAGTTCACCGGGCGCGCCCTGCCCGACCAGCCGTTGCTGTTCACGGCCCTGCGCGTCCAGCAGCACCATGGTCGGCCAGGCGGTGACGCCGAAGCGGCGCCAGCCATCCCAGTCGGCATCGAGCAGCACGGGCATGGTCAGGCCCTGACGGCGCAGCAGCTTCAGTGCGGCCGTGGCATCGCGTTCGAAATCAAAACGCGGCACCTGCAGCACCAGCGGCTGCAGCTTGCCCGGGTGGCGCGACAGCCATTGGCCGAACTCGGCCAGGCGTTGCGCACTCCAGGCGGAGGCCGCATTGACGAACAGCAGCGCGACCGGCCGGCCGCGCAGTTCGGTCAGGGTGCAGGGAGTGGCATTGAGCCAGGTGGCGAATTCGGGCAGGTCCGGGACGGGCTGGACGTTCATGACCTGATTATGCCGGAGTCGGCGTCATGCAACAGTCGTGCCACCGCACGTTTTGCAGCATCGTCGACCAGCGACCAGACCTGTTCGAAATGATCGCTGCCGCCGGTGTAGGGATCAGGGATGGTTACCCGCCCCTGCCCGCCGGACCAGGGCAGATACAACGCCAGCCGTTCACGCTGGGCCGCCGTCGCCAGGCGCCCGGCATCACGCAGGTTGGCCTCGTCGGCACACAGGATCCAGTCGAAACGTTCGAAATCCACGGCCTGCAGCTGGCGTGCGCGCAGGCCGCCGATGTCCACGCCGTGCCCGGCCGCGCAGGCGATCGCGCGGCGGTCCGGCGGCTCGCCCACGTGCCAGTCGCCCGTGCCGGCCGAATCGACCTGCACCCGCCCGGCCAGCGGCGAGGCATCCAGGCGTGCGCGCAGCGCGCCTTCGGCCATCGGCGAACGGCAGATGTTGCCGAGGCAGACGACCAGCAGCCTCATCGCGCGGCCATCGCCTGCAGCAGCCCCTCGGCGCGCTCCAGGTCCTCGGGCGTATCGATGCCCGGCGGGAACGGCTCGGGCGAGATCGCCACGCTGATCGGGTAGCCCGCTTCCAGCACGCGCAGCTGCTCCAGCGATTCGACCTGCTCCAGCTGGCCCGGCGGCATCGCCGCGAACTGCTGCAGGAAGCCGGCGCGATAGCCATAGATGCCGATGTGGCGCAGCCAGTGATGGCCGTCCGGCAGCGTGTCGCGGCTGCGTGCGAAGCCGTCGCGGTGCCAGGCGATCGGCGCGCGGCTGAAGTACATCGCCTCGTTGCGCACGTTGCGCACCAGCTTCACGACGTTCGGGTCGAACAGGGTGTGCGCGTCCTCGACGGTCGTGGCGAGAGTCGACATCGGCGCAGTGCCAGCGACCAGCGCATCGGCCACCGCGCGGATGCCGGTCGCCGGCGCGAACGGTTCGTCGCCCTGCAGGTTGACCACCACCGTGTCATCGGCCCAGCCGGCAATGCGTGCGCACTCGGCCAGGCGATCGGTGCCCGAGGCATGCGTGGTCGCGGTCATCGCCACCTTCACCTCGGCCAACCCGGACAGCGCATCGGAAATGCGTTGGTCGTCGGTCGCCACCCAGACCTCGCGGGCACCGGCCTGCAGCGCGCGGCGCGCCACATGCAGCACCAGCGGCTCACCGCCCAGCGGGCGCAGCGGCTTGCCCGGCAGCCGCGAGGCGGCAAAGCGGGCCGGAATGGCGACGACGAATTCGGTCATGCGGGCGGTTCTCGGCAGGCTCGTTACAACGGGAATGCGGCCAGCGGCGCGTGAATGCAAGCGCCGCCGCGCCACTCAGTTCGGTCGCAGCTTGTCCAGGCGATCGGTCAACGCCACCCAGAACGCGGCGGGCAACTCGGCGCGCAGCGGAACCGCGTAGTGCCAGTCGTTGCCGAACGCCCGGCATTTCACCGCATCCTTTTCGGTCATCAGTACCGGCAACTGGCTGCCGAAGGACAGATCCTGCGGCTGGTAGGCCTGGTGGTCGGCGAACGCATGCGGCACCACGCCGATCCCGCGCGCGCGCAGCATGTCGAAGAAGCGCTGTGGATGGGCGATGCCGGCCACCGCGTGCACCCGCTGGCCCTTGAAGTACGCCAGCGGGCGCGCGCGGCCACCGGCCAGCGGCTGCGCACTGTCGATGTGCAGGGACATTGGCCACTGGCCGAAGCCACAGGCCTGTGCCGCGGTCTGCTCATCGGCCTGGCCGAGGTTGACCACGCGGAAATCGCACTCGCTCGCGCGGCTGACCGGCTCGCGCAACGGCCCGGCCGGGATCATCCGGCCATTGCCATAGCGACGCTGGGCATCGACCACTTCGATCTCGATGTCGCGCGCCAGCCGGTAGTGCTGCAAACCGTCGTCGCAGACGATTACATCGCAGCCGGCCTCGATCAGCGCCTTGCCGGCGGCGACACGGTCACGGTCCACGCGCACCGGCACGCCGGTCTTCCAGGCGATCAGCACCGGTTCGTCACCGCCCTTCGCGGTTGGCGTATCGGCCTGCACCCACAGCGGCTTGTCGGCGTCTTCGCGACCATAGCCGCGGCTGGCCACGCCCGGCTTCCAGCCGGCCGCGCGCAGGCGCTCGACCAGGGCAATCGTCAGCGGCGTCTTGCCGGTACCACCGGCGGTGATGTTGCCGACCACGATGACCGGCACCGGCAGCGAGTGGCGCTTGCGCCAGCCACGCCGATAGGCGCGCCGGCGCAGTGCGGTGACACCTGCGTACAGCGGCGCCAGCAGGCGCATCGCCCACGGAACCGGGGTGCCGTCATACCAGTACGGCGGGGTCTGGGTGCCCTTGCCGGCCATCAGTCCTGCCTTTCGCGGAACTGCATGCTGTGCAGATGCTGGTACAGGCCGCCCAGTTCGAGCAGCTCTTTGTGCGTGCCGCGTTCAACGATGCGGCCATGATCCATGACCAGTACCTGGTCGGCATGCTCGATGGTCGACAGCCGGTGCGCGATGACCAGCGTGGTGCGTTCGGGCATCAGGCGCTGCAGCGCGTCCTGCACCAGGCGCTCGGATTCGTTGTCCAGCGCCGCAGTGGCTTCGTCGAGGATCAGGATCGGGGCGTCGCGCAGGATCGCGCGGGCAATCGCCAGGCGCTGGCGCTGGCCACCGGACAGCAGCGCGCCATTCTCGCCCACCGGGGTCTGCAGCTGCTGCGGCATGCGTGCGATGAACTCCCACGCGTTGGCGGCCTCGGCCGCCGCGCGGATCTGCTCGTCGGTCGCTTCCATGCCATAGGCGATGTTGGCAGCGATGGTGTCATCGAACAGCATGACCTTCTGCCCGACCATTGCCACCTGCCGGCGCAGGTCGGCCAGCGGGTAGTCGTCCAGTGCCACGCCGTCGAGGGTGATGACACCGCCGCTGGGCTCGTAGAAGCGTGGCACCAGCCGGATCAGGCTGGTCTTGCCACTGCCGGAACGGCCGACAATGGCCGTCACCGTGCCTGGCTTGGCAACGAAGCTGATGTCATCCAGGGCGATGCCGCTGTCCTCGCGGTAACGCAGCATGACGTGGTCGAACGCCAGTTCGCCCCGCACGCGCTGCACGTGTCGCTGCCCCTGGTCGCGCTCCACTGGCATGTCGAGAATGCCGAACAGGCGCTCGGCAGCAGAGACACCGCGCGAAATCGACGTCTGTACGCTGGTCAGGCGGCGCAGCGATGGAATGATGGCCATCATCGATGTCATCAGGCCCATGAACTGGCCGGCATTGAGCCGGCCCGCCAGGGCCTCGCGGGTCGATACCCAGACGATCACCGCCAGCGCCAGTGCGGCCAGGAACTGCACCACGCTGGAGGCGGCGGCGCGGGTGACCTCGACCTTCATGTTCAGCGCCAGCATGCGGTTGGCCAGGCGCGAGTAGCGCGAGATCTCATGCTGCTGGGTGCCGTGCACCTTCACTTCCTGCTGCGCGGCCAGCGACTGCTCGGCAGTCTGCGCCATGGTGCCCATGCCGTCCTGGATGCCGCGGCTGATGCGGCGGTAGCGCTTGCCCACGTAGGACACGATGCCACCGATCAGCGGCACCACCAGCAGCATTGCCAAGGTCACCTTGACGCTCATCTGCAGCATCACCGCCAGCATCGCGATGATGGTGAGGGTGTCGGCCACCACGGTCTTCAGCGCGTCGGCGCTGGCCTGGGTGACCTGCTCGGTATCGAAGTTCAGGCGGCTGACCATCACCGGCGTCGCTTCGGTATCGAAGTGCGACGACGGCAGGTGCAGGTACTTCTGCAGCACCTGCTCACGCAGGTCGCGGACCACGCTGCGGCCAGTCTTGGCCAGCGTGTAGTCGCTGACCCAGGTGGCCACGCTACGCATCAGGAACAGGCCGAGGATGGTCAGCGGCAGCACCACGGCCGCGCGCGGCTGCGGGTCGACGAAACCTTCGTTGACCAGCGGCTCCATCAGCTTGGTGAAGTGGTAGCCGGCCAGGGCCTCGACCACCATGGCGATGACCGCGCCCACCATGAACACCCAGTAGGTGCGGGTGTAGCCCAGCAGACGTTTGTAGATCGGCCACACCGGCGCGTGATGGGAACTCATGGACGCACCTCTGGCGCAGTTGCAATGGCGATACGACGGAAACCGAGTTGACCGAGCGCGTCCTGCGCGGTCACCACGGCCTGGTAGGGAGTGCGTGCGTCGGCGCGCAGCAGCACGGGCTGGCTGCGGTCACTGCCGGCCACGGACGCGATGGTCTGCTTGACCGACTCGACGTCGCTGCGCAGCACTTCCTGGTCATTGATGAAATAGCGGCCTTCGGCGTTGATCAGCACGCTGAGCGAACGCGGCGGCTCGTTGTTGGGCTGCTGACTGGCGGTAGGCAGCTGCACCTGCAGCGTCGAGCGCGCATCGAAGGTGGTGGTGACCACGAAGAAGATGATCAGCACCAGGATGACGTCGATCAGCGGAACCAGATCGATATGCGGCTCATCCTGGGAGCGGTCATTGCCGATACGCATCGATCAGGCCTTCGCCGTCGCGGCGTTGGCCGGTCGCGCCGGCGCGGCCGGGTTCATCACCCCGGGGCGACCGTCGAGCGTGTCCAGCAGGGCACTGGCTTCCTGCTCCATTTCCACCACGTAGCCGTGGATGCGGCCCTTGAAGTAGCGATGGAACATCAGTGCCGGAATGGCCACGATCATGCCCGTGGCGGTGCACACCAGCGCCTTGCCGATACCGCCGGCCAGCTGGTTCACGTCGCCCACCCCATGGTCGAGGATGCCCAGGAACATCTGGATCATGCCGATCACCGTGCCCAGCAGGCCCAGCAGCGGGCCGGCCGAGGCAATGGTGCCCAGCGCGTTGAGGAAACGTTCCATGCGGTGCACCAGGTGGCGGCCGGTGTCCTCGATGCGCTCGCGGATCTGGTCGCGCGGACGATTGCGGGCTTCCAGCGCGGCCGCCAGCAATGCGCCCAGCGGCGAGTTGGCACGCAGGGTCTGCAGGTGCGCCGGGTCAAGCTTGCCGCGTGCGGCCCAGTTGCGCACTTCCTGGCCGAGGCCGGGCGGCAGCACTTCAGTCCGCCGCAGGGACCAGAAACGCTCCAGGATGATCGCCAAAGCCAGTACGCCCAACAGCAGCAGCGGCACCATCGGCCAGCCACCGGCCTTGACCAGTTCCCACACGTTTCAACCCTCCGGCCCAACGGCCGCTTGTTTGATCGGCGATAGGATAACAGCCGACCGCGCCCGCCCAGCGGCATCCCACCACCGGGATGCATGGATACGCTGTTCACGCAGCTGCAGCCCTTGTGCGCCAAGCCATACGCGGATCGCCCCGGACTCCGCAGTGGACACCACCTCGGCTCCCTGCGCCTGCCAGCGCCGGACCACGTCCCGGCGCGGGTGGCCGAAGCGGTTCTGGTGCCCGGCCGAAACCAGCGCCAGCCGGGCTGACACCGCCGCCACCCAGGGCGCGCTGGAGCTGCCGCCGCTGCCATGGTGCGGCACCAGCACCACATCCGCCTTCAGCGCCGCCGGAGACGCCCGCAGCAGCGCCTGTTCGGCCGGGCGGCCGATGTCCCCTGGCAACAGGACCCCACCATACGCGCTGGCCACGCGCAGCACGCAGCTGTCCTCGTTTTCAGCCCGCTGGCTGCCTGCATCCGGGTGCAGCACCTGGAAGTCGACGCCGTCCCAGCGCCAGCGCAGGCCGCGTTGGCAGCGCCCGGCCCCGGCGATCGTGCTGCCCGGCGGCGCCAACAGGGGCAGCTCCGGCAACTGAAGGCGCAGGCTCGGCAGGTTGCCGGCATGATCGAGATCGTCGTGACTGATCAGCACGCGGTCGGGCCGTGCCTGCCCCAGCGCCCGCAATGACGGAACCAGGACCCGCTCGCTGCCCTCACCTCCGATCGGCGGCCCCACGTCGTACCAGAGCGCATGCCGCGCGGTACGCAGCAATACCGCCGTGCCCTGCCCGACGTCATGCACCAGCAGCTCCAGCTCTCCCTCGGCCGGCCGCTCGCGCAACGGCCACAGCAGCGGCAGGCACAGCAGGAGGCCAGCCAGCCCGCCCCCGGCACCGCGTGGCAGCAGCCACCAGAACACGCCCAGCAGCGCCGCCGGCACTGCCCAGGCCGGTGCCTCGGCCAACCACCACATCGCCTGTGGATGCGCAGCCAGTGGCTGCAGGGCCTGCCAGCTGGTTTCGAACAACCACGCCGCTGCGCGCCACGCCCAGCGCCCGGCGCCGTCATGCAGCACCTGCAGGGCGGTGCCGAGCAGCGACAAGGGCACCACCAGCAATGTCCACCACGGGATGACCGGCAGGTTCACCAACGGCCCCAGCCAGGCGGTGCCACCGAACAAGGCGATGCCCAGCGGCAACAGGCCGACGCTGGCCACCCCTTGTGCGGCCAGGAACCCGCGCAGGTTGGCGATCACCCCACGCGGACGTCCCTGCGGCAGGCACCAGACCAGCCACAGGACGCCGCCGAAGCTGAGCCAGAAGCCTGCGGACAGCACTGACAGGGGCGCCGGCAGCAGCAGCGCCAGCGCCGCCAGTGCAAGCCCCTGCACGAGACCCAGTGGGCGCCGCCCGCTACGCGCCAGCGCCACCAGCCCGATCATCAGTGCAGTGCGCACGGTCGGCAATTCACCGCCGGCCAGCACCGCATAGCCCGCTGCGGACAGGGCCGCGGCGCAGGCCGCCGCCTGGGGGCGTGGCCAATGCCGGGCCAGCAGCGGGCACAGCCACCACAGCCCTCGACACAGCAACGCCCCCAGCCCGGCCACCACCCCGACATGGAATCCGGAAATGGCCACCAGATGGGTCAGGCCCAGCGCCCGCAGCTGATCCCAATCGGCGTCGGACAGGCCACGCGTATCGCCCAGGGCAAGTGCCTGCACGAAGCGCGCGGCTGGATGGGCCACCTGCGCGGCGATGGCGGCGCTGGTGCGTTCACGCCATGCCGGCAGGCCATGCGCGGCCTGAAGCTCGCGCGCGCTGGCCGGCGCCCGCACCGTGCCGTTGCCGGACACGCCGCGCAGCAACGCGTGGCGTTCACCGTCGAAACCACCGGGATTGATCCGCGAACGCGGCGCCCGCACGCGCAAGGCCAGATGCCACTGCGCGCCGGCCAGGACCTGATGGCGCCCACGCCCGGCGTCGGTGGCGTCAGCGGCACGCCAGGCATCGTTCCAGGTGACCTGCAGGCGCTTGCCGCGCAGCGATGGCAGTTCGCTGCTCTCGCTGACCTGCAGCAGGAAGCGGGTGTGCGCGGCTCCATGGTCCGGCAGATCGATGACCCGTCCACTGACCACCACATCCCGTGCTGGCTGGCCTGGCGGCAGCTGTTCCTGCATTGCCCAGTGCCCGTGCAGCGCCGTCCATCCGGCACCGAACAGCACGACCGCGGGCAGGCGCCCCCGCCAACGCAGGCCCCACCCCGCCATGCCAAGCACGATCATCACCGTGCAGACCCACAGCGGCGGCAGCCGCGGCAGCTGCACGCAGGCCAGCGCCCCCAGTGTCAGCGCCGCAGCGGCGCCACTGCCCAGCAAGGGAGACGGGGAAAGCTGGACGGCCATGGGTCCAGCCTGCCGCTACCGGCGGCAGCTTGCCTATCGGGACTTTCCCCGCAAACGCGTCAGCGCCGGACGCTACCGCGATGGAAATTGACCCGGAAGCTTGCGCCGCCTCCCGCAGCCTCACCGACACTGACCGAGCCACCGTGGTGCTGCACGATCTCCTTCACCAGGTGCAGGCCCAGGCCACTGCCGCTGCCCGCCGCGCGCAGGCGATGGAACGGCTCGAAGATCGCCTCGCGGTCGCTCACTGGAATGCCCGCACCCTGATCGCTGACCTCCAGCAAGCCGCGCGCATCCAACCGCACGCAGATGGTGCCACGGCCACCACCATGCACGATCGCGTTGTGCACCAGGTTGGCAATCACCCGCCCCAGCGCCAGACTGTCGCCGTGGATCCACACCGGCGCCTCCGGCGCGTCCACTTCGAATCCATAGCCGGCGCCCACCACCAACGGCGCCAGGTCCGCGGCTGCCTCACGCACCAGCAGGGCCAGGTCCAGCCGCTGCAATGCGCCGACATTGCGGTCAAGGCGCTGCAGATCAAGCAGGTGCTCGGCAACATTGCCCAGCCGCGCCACATCGGTCAGCAACTGCGATTTCAGCTCGCCCTGCGGCAGCTGAGACAGTCGCGCCTGCACCACGGCGATCGGCACGCGCAATTCGTGCGCCGCGTCGGCGAGGAACTTGTCGCGCGCTGCATAGCCCTGCTGCACCTTGTCGATGGCATCGTTGAAGGCTTCCACCAGCGGCGCCACTTCCGTGGAGACCAGCCGCGCATCCAGCCGCGCACCGGGCTGGCCGATATCCAGTTCCTTGGCCTGCTGCGCAGAACGGCGCACGCCGCGCATGGCACGGTGGATCACGGTCGGCATCACAAGCAGGGTGACCACGATCAGTGGCAGGAAGAACCACAGGCCGATCAGGCGCAGCACCATCAGCGCGCCATCCAGCAGCCCGCCCTTGGGCGCGCCACCGACCATCACGGTGATGCGGCGCCCGTCCTCGTTGCGGATCATCACCCGCGCCACGTCCAGATAGGGGGGCACCAGCGAGCCCAGTTCCGTGGCGCCCACGGTCGGCAGCCGCGCGAGCATCGGCGCGTGGATGGCTGGGATGGTGCCGCGCTCGAGCCACATGCCCTTGTCATCCACCGCGGCGAACCAGAGATTGCCCCCGGCGTTGGCATCGAGCTTGTCCCAGCGCGCCTGGTCCAGCACCAGGCGCCCGCCTTCGCTGTGCACCGCCTTGGCCACCGCCTCGGCAACGAACATGTCCATGCCCCAGGAGTCCTTGTCACCCCAGGTCAGGATCAATGCGACCACCGCGAACAGTACGGTGAAGGCCTGCGCCAGGAAGAGGCGCCAAGCCAGGCCAAGGGTGATCGAACGGATCGGACGGGCCATCTCAAGCCTCCGCCAGCAGGTAGCCGACGCCGCGGATCACGTGGATCTCCACCCCCGCCCCGGCCTGCTGCAGCGCTTTGCGCAGCTTGGAGATATGCGCATCGAGCGCATTGGATTGGATCTCATCATCGAACCCGTACACTGCAGCCTCCAGGGCACTGCGGGTAACCGTGCGGCCCTGCCGCATCGCCAACGCCTGCAGCACCAGCACCTGCCGACGTGGCAATGCCAGGGGCTGGCCCTCCACCTGTGCCTGCAGCGATTCGAAATCGAACTCGAGCCGCCCCAGCCGCAGGCTCGGCGTCACCATCGCCGAAGGCCTGCGCGATACCGCGCGGATGCGTGCCATCAGTTCCTCGATCGCCACCGGCTTGACCAGATAGTCATCGGCACCGACGTCCAGGCCTTCGACCTTGTCCGACAGCGTCCCCTTGGCGGTGAGCATGATCACCGCCAGGTTCGGCCGCAGCGCACGCGCCGTCGCGACGAATCCGGCGCCATCGCCATCGGGCAGCTGGCGATCGAGCAGCAGCAGCTGGTGCACCGGTTCGCGCAAGGCGAGCGCGGCCTCGGCCAGGCTGCCGACCACATCGGCGACCACGCCCTGCCGCTCCAGGCCCGATTGCAGGGCGCGGGACAGATCAGGATCGTCTTCGACCAGGAGGATGCGCATCAGGGACTCGTCAACCGGAAACGCTGCCGATCATAGTGCCTGGCGCCGTGATTTTGCGCCCATGCATGCCGAACGCGCGGGCGCAATGTTCTGACAATGTTGCCCCGTCACCATGCGCAGCCATCCCCTGCAACGTGGCTGATCGATGCCGTCGCTGTCCCCGCACCTGCTGCGCCCGCTACTGCTCACCACGGCCCTCGGCGTGCCGTTGCTCGCCCACGCTGCCGGGCAGAACCCCGGCGTGCAGGCCGGCATCAGCGCTGGCGCGACCTCCGGTGCGTACGCGCACTATGACGTCAAACCGCTGGTGGTACCGGCCATCGCCTGGCAGGGCGAGCGCTTCTTCGCCAGCCCCGGTTCACTTGGCATGTACCTCTACAAGGATCGGGGGTGGCGGCTGTCGGCGGCGGTCACGCCCTACACCCTGCGCTTCAAGACCGGCGACGTGAATGATGCTCAGCTGCGCCGCCTGCACAGCCGGCAGATGTCGGCCATGGCGGGCATCAACGGTGAGTACAGTGCCGACTGGGGCATGGTCGAGGCCAGCGTGATGCGGGACGTGACCGGCCATGGCGGTGGTATCGAGTCGCGCCTGCATTACAGCCATCCGATCCAGGCAGGCCGCTTCACCTGGGTGCCGCGGGTGGGTGTCGTGCATTCCAGTGCACGGCTGCTCGACTACTACTACGGCATCAGTGACGAAGAGGCACTGCGCTCAGGCCTTGCCAGCTACCGTCCGGGTAGTGCCACCTCACCGAGTCTGCAGATCGCGGTCAGCACGCCACTGGGCATGAAGTGGCGCGCGACCGGCGTGGTGGCCAACCAGTGGTTCGGCGATGCAGTGAAGGACAGCCCGATGGCACGACGCGGCACGCAGACCTCGGCCTTCATTTCCCTGATGCGCTCGTTCTGAACGAGCGCCCCCGCTACGGACAAGGACCCCCATGGCCTCCGTCTTCCCCACCGCAGACGCTCACGCGATCCTGCGTGCACCGGACCTGGACAGCGCAGAACGCGCCTATCTGGGACTGATGCCCGACCTTGAACATGTGAATGCACTGGCCCGCCGTGCAGTGGGCCTGTCACGCGTTGCCGACGCGGCACGCGGCTATGCGTTGTCGATGACTCTGGTCGGACTGCGCCTGCAGGAGCTGGAGATGGGCGAGCCAACGGCCAGGGAACATCGCCAGGCCACCCTGCGCAGCCTGCGCCAGGCCTTCAGCGCCTGACAGCACCCGCACAGGCACTGCCGCCGCACCAGCGGCAGCGGGAGCCATCGGGTCAGCAGGTCCCGCCACCCGGCAGGCCGGGCGCGGCAGCGTCGTTCAGCGCAGCGTGGTCCACGCCAGCAGCGCGCTCAGGATTGCGACCCAGATCACTGCCTTGAACGTGCCTTCCAGCATGTTGCCGCCGAACAGGCGTTCCAGGAGCGGATTGGGCCTGGACACCGGGACGTGATCACTCATGCGGCAGTTCCTTGCAGTAATTGCGCAGTTGCGCAGTAGCGCCGAGTCTACGCCTGCGCGGCCCGGATTCATCGCCATCTGCCTGCCTTTGGCGGCCCAATCCCCGCCTTCGTCGCAGGCCGGCTGCGGTGCCCGGCCGACCATGCCAGTCTGCACGCACTTTCCCGCTGGAGCACCGTGCCATGCCGATGCTTGCCCTGATCCTGCTGTTCTCCAGCCTGTTCGGCGACGGCTGCGGGCCCACCGAGGATGCCCTGCGCAGCCAGATCCTGCGCAACGAAGATCGGCAGGCCATGCATGAAGCGCAGCCCCTTCAGCTCTATCACCTGCGCCAGGACCGCGTGCTGCGGCTGGGCAGCCAGCAATCGCCAGACGACACTGGCGCCAGCCCTCATCCTGCGCTGGCCCGGGTAGGTGTGGCGCAGCTGTGGGAACGCGTCGACGGCCACTGGCGCATCCAGCGTTCGATCAGCATTACCCACTGATTTCATGCCACTGAACCGGCACGGATGCAGCTTCGCGGGAACGCCAGGCTCCCCGGAACGAAAAAAGCCGGCCCCGGGGCCGGCTTTCATCGTTTCCACCACTTCACCGGCAACGCCGGGAGCAGGTGGTGGGCGGTACAGGGTTCGAACCTGTGACCCCTACCATGTCAAGGTAGTGCTCTACCGCTGAGCTAACCGCCCATCTTGTTCTTGCCGCCCGAAGGCTGGCCTTGTTACGTAAAAACCCGGCGCCAGGGCCGGGCTTTGCAGTTCACGACAGCCCTCTTCCGAGGACTTCGTGGTGGGCGGTACAGGGTTCGAACCTGTGACCCCTACCATGTCAAGGTAGTGCTCTACCGCTGAGCTAACCGCCCGTTTTGCTTCTGCATTTCCGCGATTGCGTCGGTGCAGGCCGCGTATATTACGGATGCGGGCCGTGAAGCGCAACACTTTTGTGAAGATGATGCTGCACTGCCACGTTCAGCCCAGGCTGGCTTCCTTCAGCTGCCGGATCTGGTCACGCACCCGTGCGGCATCTTCGAATTCCAGGTCCTTGGCGTGCTGGTACATCTGTTGTTCCAGCGCCTTGAGACGGGTCGCCAGCTGCGCCGGAGACAGCGAACGATAGTCGGCCGCTTCTTCGGCCACACTCGCCCGGCCCTTGCCCTTACCCTTCTTGGCTTCCTTCTCGGCGGCATCCGAACGCGCGCCTTCGAGGACATCGACGATCGGGCGCGCCACCGAGCGCGGCACGATGCCATGTTCTTCGTTGTACTCGACCTGCTTGGCACGGCGCCGGTCGGTCTCATCGATCGCCGCCTGCATCGAGCGGGTGATCTTGTCGGCGTACAGGATCGCCTTGCCGCGCACGTTGCGTGCGGCGCGGCCGATGGTCTGGATCAGCGAGCCGGTGGAGCGCAGGAAGCCTTCCTTGTCGGCATCGAGGATCGCCACCAGCGATACCTCGGGCATGTCCAGGCCTTCGCGCAGCAGGTTGATGCCGACCAGCACGTCGAACTTGCCCAGGCGCAGGTCGCGGATGATCTCCACGCGCTCGACCGTATCCACGTCCGAGTGCAGGTAGCGCACGCGGATACCGTGTTCGGTGAGGTACTCGGTGAGGTTTTCAGCCATGCGCTTGGTCAGCGTGGTGACCAGCACGCGGTCGCCCGCCTTGATGCGCGCGTTGGCCTCGCTCATCAGGTCGTCGACCTGGGTACCGACCGGCCGGATCTCCACCACCGGGTCGATCAGGCCGGTTGGGCGCACCACCAGTTCGGTGATCTCGTCACCGGCTTCACGCAGTTCATAGGGCCCGGGCGTGGCCGACACGTAGATGCTGCGCGGGCAGCGCTCCTCCCATTCCTCGAAGCGCAGCGGGCGGTTGTCCAGCGCCGACGGCAGGCGGAAACCGAACTCAACCAGGGTTTCCTTGCGCGAGCGGTCACCCTTGAACATGGCGCCGATCTGCGGAATGGTCACATGCGATTCGTCGATCACCAGCAGCGCATCCGGCGGCAGGTAGTCGAACAGGGTCGGTGGCGGCTCGCCGGCATTCTTGCCGGTCAGGTGCCGGGAGTAGTTCTCGATGCCGTTGCAGTAACCGACCTCGGCCATCATTTCCAGGTCGAACTGCGTGCGCTGCGCCAGGCGCTGCGCCTCCACCAGCTTGTTCTGCGCGTAGAGCTGCTCGAGCCGCTCCTTCAGCTCTACCTTGATCGTCTCGATCGCCGCCAGCACGCGCTCGCGCGTGGTCGCATAGTGGGTCTTCGGGTAGACCGTGAAGCGCTGCATGTTGCGCAGCGTCTCGCCGGTGAGCGGATCGAACAGGGTGATCTTCTCGACCTCGCCATCGAACAGTTCGAGGCGCAGTGCTTCGCTGTCCGACTCGGCCGGGAACACGTCGATCACTTCGCCGCGCACGCGGAAGGTACCGCGCTGCAGCTCGTACTCATTGCGCGTGTACTGCAGCTGGGTCAGGTGGTTGATCAGGTCGCGCTGGTCGATGCGCTCGCCCTTGGACAGGATCAGGCGCAGTGAAAGGTAGTCTTCCGGCGCACCCAGGCCATAGATCGCGGACACCGTGGCCACCACGATCGCGTCCGGGCGCGACAGCAGGGTCTTGGTCGCGGCCAGCCGCATCTGCTCGATGTGTTCGTTGATCGAACTGTCCTTCTCGATGAAGGTGTCCGACGACGGCACGTAGGCTTCGGGCTGGTAGTAGTCGTAATAGCTGACGAAGTACTCCACCGCGTTGTGCGGGAAGAACGCCTTGAACTCGCCATACAGCTGCGCCGCCAGCGTCTTGTTCGGTGCCATGATCAGCGTCGGCTTCTGAACGTTCTGGATGACGTTGGCGATGGTGTAAGTCTTGCCCGAGCCGGTCACGCCCAGCAGGGTCTGCTTGGCGATGCCGGCCTCGAAGTTGCTGGTCAGCTTCGCGATGGCGTTGGGCTGGTCGCCCGCCGGCGAATACGGCGAGACAAGTTCAAAACTGTCGCTCATGGTGTTGCCAGTTCCCGGGAAGGGGCAGTATACGGGGCGAGGGGTGACGGCCGGCTGAGGGGTTGCCGGGCAGGACGCTACGGGGTTTCCCGATGGCGGCCGCACAGCCGGGCGCGGAGGCTGGATGCATGCGCACTGCCCAAGCCCCCTGCCCGCTCGGCCCCCGCTCTGCGCGGGGCGTGCACCTGACCGAACTGCTGGTGGTCATCACTGTGCTGGCGGTGCTGCTGGCCGCGTCCTGGCCGGCGCTGCAGCCCCTGCTGCTGCGGCAACGCGCCGATGCACTGCAACTGACCCTGCATGCCAGCCTGTCCGGCGCACGCAGCGAGGCCGTGCGCAGACGGGAGCTGATCGGCCTCTGCGCCAGTGTCGACGGCCGGCACTGCAGTGACGACTGGAGCGCCGGCTGGATCATCTACCGCAGCGGCGACCAGCGCGGGGAGCCTGCCTCGCCGGAGGCGATCCTGAGCCACCACACCGGGCGCTCGGACGTCTCGATCCTTGCCCAGGCCAGCAGCGGGCGTCCGCTGCTGTTCTTCCAGGCAGATGGACGCAGCCCGGGGGCCAACCTGACCCTGCGCATCTGCGCGGGCAACCAGCTGCATGGCGCATTGATCGTCAACAATGGCGGCCGCGTCCGGAGTGAGCGCGTGAACCGCGATACACCCTGCTGAATGCCTGCGCAGAAAAGCAGAAGCCGCGATTTCTCGCGGCTTCTGCAGTATCTGGCGCCCGAAGTTGGACTCGAACCAACGACCCCCTGATTAACAGTCAAGTGCTCTAACCGGCTGAGCTATTCGGGCGGGGAGGCGCATTGTACTGGTCGATTACAGGAAGATCAACACCTGTTTCACCAGCAGCTGGCAACGCCACCGTCGGCCGTCTTGCGGTTGGCCTGGTCCACGCTCAACTTGCCACAGCTGTCCTTGGCCTGCGTGCCCTGCGGGGTGGCGGTGATGGTGAAGCTGGTGCCGTCTCCCTTGTAATCCAGGTTGTAGCGCGCAGTTCCTCCATCACGCGGCGACACCTTGGTCGGCAGTGCGTAGCCGGTGTAGGAGTTGTTGCTGGTGTGGTAGCGCTCCGCACGCTGCGCATACTCGGCCAGGTCCGCCTTCACCACGGCGCGATGCGATCGGCGCACGTACTCCTGGTAAGACGGAATGGCGATCGCCGCCAGGATGCCGATGACGATCACCACGATCATCAATTCAATCAGCGTGAAGCCAGCCGCGCGGCGAGGCATGGGAGTGTGCAACATGGGCGTGGATCCTCGCACTTGGGTTACTGGAGCTGGCGCCAGGACTGGCGACCGCACGGGTAAGGCAGATACAGCGACTGGCTGCCCGCAGCGCCCACCGCCATCCAGCAGGAGCTGCCACCGGGCGGTGCCTTGTTGTCCGTCGGACGTGGCAACACCGACAGCGAAACGTCACGCACCGGCGCGGTTCCTCCTGTCTTCAATGCAATGGCTGCGGTGCCGGAGGCGGGTCGGCTGCCGGTCGGCGAGCCATAACGGACGTTCTCCAGCATCGGCAGGCCGCTGATCGACGACAACCCGAACAGCCAGTTCGAACCACTGGTCGAACAGCCAACCGTTTCCATGTTGGGTACATAGGTCGGCATGAAGACAATGCCACTGACCAGGATCGGGTTACCTACTGCGCGTTCACCGTTGCCGGCAGGCAGCTGGATCATCCAGCCGCGGGCGTTGGCCGGCGCCGCACCCGCGGTGATCTTGCGCTCATCAACGCCTGCAGCGGCGGCCGCGGCCGTGTACGGAACCAGGTTGGCAGCGGTCACCGTCGAGGTCACCGTCTTCCCCGACAGATCGTTCACGGCGTACAGCGCCTGCTGCGACTTGTCATCCTTGTCGCTGGTGAAGGAGAAGCTGCCGGTGCCGAAGTAAAGCATCACGCCGCCCGAAGGACCGGTCGCGGCGGTCATGCCACCGGTGATCGGCTGACGGTAGGTCCTGTTGGAGGAGTCCTGGGCAACCTGGCTGGTGAACATCGGCACGGTCAACGTGGTATTCGCACTGCTGGTCAGGTCGAACTTCCACACGGCGCCACGCTGATCGGCGGCATAGACGGTGTCGGCCAGGCCATCACGACCGCGCGCATCCTGATTGGTACCGGTCCAACGATCGACAACGACCACATTGCCCAATCCGTTGTCACCGGAGATGCCAGCGCCCGAGGTACCCTCGACGGCTTCGATCATCCGGATGTCGCCACTGGCCATATCGACCACGAACAACACCGCCTTGCCGTTGGCGCTGCCGTAGCCATTACCGAAGATCGCCTTCCAGGCCACGCCGGTGCCACTCTTCACCGGCACGATCACCGGCTTGCCCAGCACGAAACCGATGTTGTTGCGCACCTCATCCCGCAGCGACGAATTGATGTCACTGATTTCCCACAGCACGTTGCCGGTGCCGAAGCTGCCCGGCGTGGTGACGTCCAGTGCGAACACCGAACGGCCACCCGCACCCGTGGTGCCTACCAGGCTGGTCTGCCAGGCGGTGCCGTTGAACGTATCGGACACCGTCACCGGACCATCGACGTAGTAACGATGACGGAAGGTCTGGTCGGCCGTGTCGGACTTGTAGGGGAACAGCAGGTTGGCCATGTGGCCCAGCGCGGTGGCCGGGATGTAGGCAAAGCTCTCCGTGCCACCGGTGCCGTCCTGCTTGGCATCGGCCTTCATGCCGCCGTCGAAGGCGTGCAGCATGCCGTCATTGGCGCCGACATAGACCATGTACCGCTGCGACTTGGCCTTGGTGGCCAGGTAGTCCGTATAGCTCTTTGCGTAGGTGCCACCCAACTGGCGGTAACCGTAGTCGTCCAGCGGCGAGCTCACCACCGGCGCCGAATTGACGATGTCACCCAGCGGCGTAGTGCGGTCACGATACTTGCCGCCGTTGCGGACCTCGGTCGAGCTGTCGGCACTGAGATAGTTGATGGCACTGGCCAGATCAGCCTTGATCGCCGTCAGCTTGTCGGTGGAGCACACCAGCATCGTCGCGTACTTGCCGCTGGGCTTGCTGCACAGGTCCTGCAGGCTGATGCGGGCGCTGTTGAAATCCACCGGCGAACCCAGCTTGTTGGCGACGATCCGGCGACCGGACGATGTCAGGCGGCTGGAGGCTTCCCACACCTCGGTGAGCTCGGCCACCTGGTTGGCGTTGACCTTGACGCTGGACGCGGTCAGCTTGCTCGACCAATCAGTGCCGCTGTTGGTGATGTCATAACGCGGGGTGACCGCCAGCGAACCGGTACCGATGCGTGCACCACTGATACCGATCGTGCCTGAAGGCGACGCACCACCGGTGATCGAGGACAGTACCCGGCGCATGGCCTCGGTGACGTCGGCCGGCGTCTGCGCATTGATGAACTCGCCACGGCTGTTGACGGCCGCGTGCCACAGTTCATCGATGACCGTACCGTCGTCGACATTCAGCGGGTTGCCGTTGCCAGCCCAGTTCGGCGGGTTCTTGTAGGGATCGTCGGTCGCTGCCTGGTTGACGCCATAGATCTTGCCCTGCGCGCCCAGGGTCACGCCGTAGAAGTTCATGTGCAGGTCGGTCTGGCAGTCCAGGCGCTTCCAGTCCGGGCTGCTCTTGTCCAGCGAACTGCACTTGTCACTGACCGGCACCTGGCCGGCCGGGAAGCTGGTGCCGGTGCGCAGGGGTGTGCGGGCGCCGGCATAGGCCGCCGCCGCGATGTCGGCGATGGTATTGCTGTAGCCATCGGCGAACGGAATGGACGGCAGGTGCGTGGAATTC
The DNA here is from genome assembly GCF_042136455.1 of Stenotrophomonas sp. 3diitr2024. Classification (NCBI taxonomy): domain Bacteria; kingdom Pseudomonadati; phylum Pseudomonadota; class Gammaproteobacteria; order Lysobacterales; family Lysobacteraceae; genus Stenotrophomonas; species Stenotrophomonas sp. 3diitr2024. The sequence goes on along the minus strand of NZ_JBHHMJ010000557.1, from coordinate 5,760 downwards.
ACCGAGTCCGCATCACCGAACGATCCGTTGGGTGCATTGCCGGAGTTGGTGTAGCCGTCGGTGAACAGCATGCCGCCATTGCGCTGGCAGGCCAGCTGCACGGGGGCGTCGGCATCGGTACGACGGAACTGGTCGACCAGATATTCAACCGCGCGGCGGTTGGGCGTGCCGCCATTGCCGGTGAGCGTGTAGATCTGCTTGTAGAGATCGGCACGATTGGTGACCATGTCATACATGGTCGCGTTGCTGAGCTTGTTGATGGTGAAGTAGCCCACGCGCATCGTATCGACGCTCACCAGCGCCGCAGTCGACGAACCGACGATCGCCAGCACGCGGTTGCGGTGGTACTGGAACCAGTTGGCAAAATTCTGGATCGCGGCGTTGTAGGCGGCCGGGCTCGAGTAGTTGCCCGGCTTGATCTGGTAGCGGCGCATGTCGCAGCCCGGACCACAGGCACCCTTGATCACCGGGCGACTGGCGTCGTCGGTCTTGTATCCGTCCGGTGCAGGCGCTGCGGCCGGCAGGTAGAAGGTGGCCGGGAAGTAGCTGATCGCGTATGTGGTATTGCCGGTGTTGCTGATCGCAGCGGTCTTCCACCCGCCATCCCACCAGTTGTCGACATAGTATTCATTGCCGGTGCCGGACAGGTCGGGAATCCGCATGCCGCTGACGAACTGGAACTTCTCCGACGTCTCGGCGCGATTGACGGTCATGTTGTACACGGCATTGTAGCCGCGCTGCCCGGACCGGGGATCGGCGCGGGTCTGGGTGATCGAGGCATTCGGCCACAGCGTGCCGTCGGCATTGGTCCACGGCCGGTAGGTCACTGCCGGATTGAAGTAACTGGCGTTGTAGACATGCGAACGCGCGAAACCGTAGATGTCCAACGGCGGAATGGCCCGGCCCGGTGAATATTCCTTGTTGAATTCCGCGTGCGGGTAAAGGTAGAGGTAACAGTCCACCGAGTTGTTGGCACACGCCGAGCCCACGCTGAAGAAGCTTCCGTCGTTGTTGAAGAAGCTGTTGGTGTTGCTGTTCCAGCGCATGCGGCCGTCACCGCCGGGGAACATGCGCTCGAAGTTCATCGAACCCGAATCGTCCACCGCCATGATGAACGCCGGTGTCGCGCGAGTCTGCACGTTCATCGGCTCCTGTGCCAGCACGCCCTGCGCCTGTGCGGCAAACAAGGTATGCGCCAGATAGCCGCCAGCGGCCAACACGGCAAGGCCAACGCCTGCCAGGATCCTGCGGTTGCGAGTGTTCATGGGTTCCCCACCCTCACAGCTTGAATACGGTATCGATCGCCGCACGCGACGTCGCATCACTGGTGGTATCACCGGCATAGGTCGTGATCTGGTAGACCGGCGTTGGCTTCTCCACCGACTTGCCCATGTCCAGCGCACCCTCCCCCTGGATGCAACCCTGGATCTCACGGACATAGATGGCCGGCTTGCCGCCCAGCTTGGTTTTCGCGACCCAGGCCGACGGATCGAAGCCGTCATCGCACTGCTGGCTGATGTCGGCGGACGCTACGGCCGGATTGGCACCGGCATCCTTGCGATTGGCGATGTTCTCCACCGCGTTCTCGGCGCTGCGTGCCGCGCCTTCGGCGTTCTGGAACGCCATGTTGGTCGCCCGGTAGCCGGCCGCCATGCGCTCCTGCATGCCGGCCACCTGCATGCCGATGACGCCCAGCAGGGCCAGCAGCACCAGCATGATCAGCGCGACGTAGAGAACGGCACCCTGCTGTCGTGCCTGGGCAACGAAGGGACGGCGTCGGGAGGAAGGATGAGTGCGCATGGTCGTCAGTTCCCGAACAAGCGGTTGCGCAGCGCAACGGACGCTTCATAGGCGCCCCGATGGCGCTGGTCGTAAGGATTGGCCGGGGCAAAGCCCACCCCGAGGATGGCCGGATAGGTGGCCGCGCTGCCCGGCGCCTCGGCCGACGCACGCTGCGGGCTGCGCGCCAGCAGGCCGACCTGCACCATGCCGACGCGGCGCCACTGCCCTGCGGCGGTGGCATCGGTACCGGTGCTGACCGCACTGGCCACGCGCTGGTCGACGATGCGACCGGTCGGCGGCGTGGGCAGGGCGATATCCGGGGTGGCATCCAGTCCGTACAGGAACTGCATGTTCTCGATGCCTTCCACCAGCTCCTCGCCATCTGCGTAGCCGCCGGCGCCATTCGCGCGTGCCCGGTAAAGCGCCGGCTCGCCATTGGGATTGGTCGCGATGTAGTACGCCATGCCATCGGCGCGATACAGCATGGTCATCGCGTTGTTGATCGAATAGTTGCTCAGGTCGACCTTGTCCACCTTCACCGTCGAACCGCTGATGGTGGCCGGGAACACGTCGGCACGGGTGCAGTCGGCTATGCCGAAGACCGTCGGCGCACCTGCGGCGTTGGCCTTCAGCCGGGCCATGCCATCACTGGAGACGGTCAGCGTGGTCGCGCCCGCGGCCACGGAGATGCCGGTCACCACGGCCCCTTCCGGACTCATCAGGCGCAGCACCAGGATGTCGCTGCCCGGCAGTGGCGCCGGCTTGAGGTTGGCGATGCTCTTCGGCACCGACTGCGCCGCGCTCCACGCGCGGCCCAGGGTCAGGGTGGCGCCCGGCGCCGTACCTGCCGCCTCATACCCCTGCACCGGAACCGAGAAATCCTGCGGGTCGCCACTGCCCGAGCTGATGCCCAGGTGATAACCCACATCGCCGGTGTTCTTGACCACATGGGCCTGGTCGTTGACGCAGCCGAAGTGGCCGGCCATGCGCAGGTCACGCTGCAGGAAGTCCAGCGCGAAGCGCGCGTTCTCCTGGGTACGGGCCGCACCTTCGGACAGGCGCGATGCCGCACGCGAGGCGATGAAGATCTGGGTGACGCCCAGCATCAGGACCAGGCCGATGACCATGGCGATCATCAGTTCGATCAGCGACAGGCCTCGGGTGCGCGAAATTGGACTCATGGGCATGTTCACAGGAAGGTCGTCAGGCCGAAGGTGGTAAGGCTGTCGGGGTCCTTCGGATCCCAGCGCTGGTCACCCCAGCTGATGGCCACGGTGACCTCGCCGGTGCTCTGCACGAAGGTCACCTGTGCGCTGGCCTTCTCGCCCAGCGTGCGTGCGACCTCGCACTGCCAGCGCGCGACGTTCGCCTGCGGCGTCACGGCGGCGCCGGTCGGCCAGGCGCAGGCGCCGCTGGGCTTCACCGAGCCGGCCGAGAACGAGGCCGAGGAATAGGCGCCACCGGCCAGGGTGTCGGTGCGCTGCGCGCGCATCAGTTCGATCAGGTCGTTGGCCAGGTTGGTCGCCTGGGTGCGGTAGTTCGCGCTCTGCACGAAGCGGACGTTGGTGGTCTGCAGCAGGGCGAAGCCCAGCAGCCCGAATGCCAGGATCAGCACCGCCACCATCACTTCGATCAGGCTGAAGCCCCCCTGCGACGAACGCGGGCGGGCCAGGTTGCGGCGGCTCATGAGCAGGTTCCCTTGGTCACCCGGACCTGGCCGGATTGGTTGATCGTCAACGTGCTTTTCGATTCGCCGGCCTTGCACGCATCCGGCGACAGCACCAGCGTCTGATCGGCGACCGCCCTGCGCCGGCCGCGCCCGTCGAAGGCGATGACCGCGCCCGGCGGGCCAACTACGCTCAGCTGCGGATTGCCCTGTGAAAAGCGCAGCGCGACGTCATTGCTGCCCATCTGGCCGTCGCCATCCAGGTCCGACCAGGCCAGTACCCCCTTGGACCAGTCGCCATCACAGGCTTTGCCATCGGCGCTGCCACAGACGCCGCCACCGTTGCTGTTGCGGATGCCTTCGCTGCGGGCCAGGTTGGCCAGCGCGATCAGCTCGTTGTTGGCGGTCGCCAGCCGGTTCGAGCGGATCATGCCGCGGAAGCTCGGATAGGCGATCGACGCCAGGACCACGAAGACGGCCAGCGTGACCATCAGTTCAACCAGCGTGAAGCCGTTTTGCCGGCGCAAAGACATTGGACGCTCCCCAGCGTGTTGGTGGCCACGATGGGCCATCGCCCCGCCACCGGCAAGCGGCGGCAGGATGAACGGTCAATCCGGGGCGACGGGCGTCAAAGGCTTGACGACCCGCCCTTCCCTGCCAGTGCCGGCGCGATCCCCATCGCGCCGGCCCGGGTTCAGGCCAGCACCTGGTAGCAGGGCTGGTACTCGCCGGAGATCTTCATCCGGCGCTGTTCGACGAAGGCGCGCAGCAGCGCATCCAGCGCCTGCATCATGTCCGGGTCGCCGTGGATCTGGAACGGCCCGAACTGCTCGATGCGGCGCATGCCGTCTTCCTTCACGTTGCCGGCGACGATGCCCGAGAACGCGCGGCGCAGGTCGGCCGCCAGCGCGTGCGGGGCACGCCCGTGGTGCAGGTCCAACGCCGCCATCGCTTCGTGGGTGGGTACGAACGGCTGCTGGTACTCCCACGGAATCTCGATCGACCAGTTGAAGAAGAACGAGTCCTTCTGCGCCAGGCGGTGCTCGCGCACGCGCTTGATGCCAGTGGCCATCTTCTTCGCAACCGCCACCGGGTCGCCGATGATGATCTCGTAGCGCTCGGCAGCCGCATCGCCCAGGGTCAGGCGGATGAAGCGATCAATCTGCTCGAAGTACGGTGCCGCTACCGTCGGGCCGGTCAGGATCAGCGGGAACGGCAGGTCCTTGTTCTCCTCGCGCAGCAGGATGCCGAGCAGGTACAGGATCTCTTCGGCGGTGCCGACGCCACCGGCGAACACGATGATGCCGTGCCCGATGCGGACGAAGGCCTCAAGGCGCTTCTCGATGTCCGGCATGATCACCAGGTGGTTGACGATCGGGTTCGGCGACTCGGCGGCGATGATGCCCGGCTCGGTCAGGCCGATGTAACGCGTCGCGGTACGGCGCTGCTTGGCGTGGGCGATGGTGGCACCCTTCATCGGGCCCTTCATCGCACCCGGGCCACAGCCGGTGCAGATGTCCAGGCCGCGCAGGCCCAGTTCATAGCCCACCTGCTTGGTGTACAGGTATTCGTCGCGCGAGATCGAGTGTCCGCCCCAGCACACCACCAGGTTCGGATCACCCGGATTGAGGATGCGCGCGTTGCGCAGCAGGCCGAACACCGCGTTGGTGATGCCCTCGGATGACTCCAGCTCGGCCGCGTAGGCCGGGCCCATTTCGATGGCCATGTAAGCCAGGTCGCGCACGACGGCGAACAGCAGTTCGGCGACGCCGCGGATGATCTCGCCGTCGACGAAGGCCATCGCCGGCGCGTTGACCAGATCGATGCGCACGCCACGATCCTGCTGCGCCACCTGGATGTCGAAATCAGGGTAGAGATCGCGCGCGGCGCGCGGATCGTCCGAGGCGCTGCCGCTGGTCAGCACGGCCAGCGCGCAGCGGCGCAGCAGCTCATGCATGCCGCCGGCGGAGGCATCGCGCAGGCGGGCCACCTCGGCCCGCGACAGCACATCCAGCCCACCGCGCGGGTAGATCCGGGCATCCTGCACCGGCAGTGCACGGGCCGATTTTTCGTTCGTGGTCATATCCAATTTTTCGCTTCCTTCAAGGTTTCCGACTGTACTGCCGCCCCCTTAAAAAGCAAAACGGCCGGGAAACCCGACCGTTGGATGTGTGCCACCCGCGTCCGCCATTCCGGGACCGCATCGGCGGCGTTGGCACCGCGCACATTTCTGGATGCTACGCCGTTGCCCCACGCCCTGCAAGGACTTTCGCCTGAACGGGAAACGGCCGGGTTTCCCCGGCCGTTTCCAC
>NZ_JBHHMJ010000493.1:0-468 GCF_042136455.1 Stenotrophomonas sp. 3diitr2024 | reverse complement strand
TACACCGCCGCAAACGCCGTCGACGCGGTCGAGCCAATCCCCGAGGCCAGGCCGCAGTAGGCACTGTTGTTGATCAGCAGCACGCCGACATCGGCCGCGGTGGTGTTGCGGCTGGTGTGGATGCTGTCCATCATGTTCCGTTCCCGCCCGTTGTCCCTTGCCATCCTTCTTGCGGTGGCGCCGCTGTCGGTATCTGCTGCCGAGCGCGCCGACCTGCTGATCCGCAATGCCATCGTGATACAGCCAGTTACTGGGCATCCACCCGCACCCCGGCTTGAGGTGGCCCGGCGGGGTTTCCAGCGATTGCCGCGACACCCACAACGGATCCACCGCGCGGTCCAGCTGCAACCAGGTACCGCCACCGATGCCGGCAAGGATGGCCACCAGCGCCAGGCACAGGCAGATCACGATGCCCAGCGAGCCGACCAGGCCGAACGAGGCCGCCGCCAGCGCCAGGCCGAGCACGGC
>NZ_JBHHMJ010000485.1:0-8830 GCF_042136455.1 Stenotrophomonas sp. 3diitr2024 | reverse complement strand
GGGGCCGGCATTGCCGGCCCCTTCTTGTTTGGGAAGCCCACTCCCGGTCGCGCCGGGCCATGCCCGGGCCAGTGAAGTGCCGCAAACGACTTAATCCCCTCCGTCCCCTTTTACGTGCATGAACCGGGAGCAACGTGGGGGGCCATATCGACCTGCCGCACACGGGGGCGGGACTACCCTTGGTGCTTCCGTTCTCGCAGGAGTACCCATGCGGGCCTCCCGTCTTTCCAGCGCTGCCGTGGCGTGCGCCAGCGCCTTGATCCTTTCGGCCTGTGGTGGCCGCGCCGCCGACAGCACCGTGCTGCGCGAGTCTTTCGATTCCGGCGATACCTTCTCGCGCACCGTTGAGGGACGCCCCGGCGAAGCCTGCGAGGCCGCGCGCCGCACGCTGCTCAGCCAAGGCTATGCCATCGCCCGTTCCGATGATGCGCAGGTGGAGGGCAACAAGAACTTCCAGCCGCGCGAGGATGACCATGAGCAGCTGGTGCTGCGCATCTCCTGCGCCCCGCGCGGCAGCCAGACGCTGGTGTTCGTCAGTGCCGTGCAGGACCGCTACGCGCTGAAGAAGAGCCCGACCTCGGCCAGTGTCGGTGTGGGTGCGCTGGGCTCGGTGTCGCTGCCGTTCGGCAGCAACGACGACTCGCTGGTGAGGGTGGCCAGCAGCACGGTCACGGATGCCGAGTTCTATCGTCGCTTCTTCCAGCGCCTGCAGCAGTATCTGCCGGCCGCGGCGGGCACGCCATCGCCATCGCCGGCAGCGGCGCCGGAACCCGCACCGGCGGTCACGGACCAGGGCTGAGTGTGCGCGGCAGGTGGCTGATTGCAGCCCTGCTGCTGGCGCCCGCGTGGGTCGTGGCATCGCCATCCCCGGACTGTACGCAGGGCCTGCTGCAGCGGTTGGGGTGGCGCTTCGAAGAAGCGTCCCTCACTGCGCCGCAGGTGCGCGGTGGTCCCGTATGTACGCGTGCCTCGCTGGCTGATTCACAGGCGGCCGGCGACCTGCAGGTGCGGTGGCCGGCGGCGTTGCCCGCTGCTGCTCGGCACGCACTTCTGCAGCAGCTGCTGGATGATCCCGCCACCATCTGCGCCTATGCCTTTGAGCTGGGGGCGGCCACGCGGCGCGCGACTTCGGCATTGCAGGGCAATCCCACGTTCCGCTTCTCCGGCCCGCAGCTGGGATGGATCGGCTTCGGATTGCAGGGCGCACCGGCACAGGGTTGGCAGCGTACACGCAGTTTCGGTCGTGGCTTCGTGCCCCGCGCGGGCAACAGCCATGCGCTGCAGGCGTTCTACAGCGGTGCCGTGCGTGCCGAATGCGGTGTCGGCCGCCAGGTCGCACAGCTGGCCACCCAGCGCGAGCTGTATGGCGATGCTGCGTTCGACACAGGGTTCGCAGCGGAGGAACTGTCGATCGGCACCTTCCTCGCGCTGCACGACACCGACAGCATCCTGCTCGGCGCGCATGCGGGCGACTTCTTCGCCGATGGCAAGGCGGTGCGCACCTCGGCGATGGGGCGGCAGGCGTTCGTGGGCGTGCCCGGTTTCATCGAACATGTGTACGACAAAGGCACGCTGGACGACCTGAGCAACCAGGCCGAGAACTTCGTGGTGGTCGAGGTGGGCGAGGGCGCTGCGCAGGCGCTGGCACTGCACGCTGGCCTGGCCTGGTACGACCAGCGCAATGCCGAGCTCTGGAAACTGGCGCAGGACATCCCGCGCATCGGCCAGCGCTATTTCGAGCGCCTGCTGTTCGAGCGCGATCCACAGCTGCGCGCGCGCCTGGCACCGCGCTACCACGCGGCTCTGGTGCGCATGGATCAGCTGCTGGACGATCCGTTCTACCAGCAGTTCGTGATCTACGTGCATCCGCGCGGTATACGTCCTATCGGCTACCACATCGTCCGCCTGCTCGATCGCAACCCGAGAACGCCGTTTTCGATCGACCTGGCGGTGCACAATCTGCATACCACGCTCTACCGGCGTTGGCGCGAGGCGCAGCTGCGCCACTGCGCGGCTACCGGCAGGCCAGGCAGCCTGACCCTAGACCCCAACTGAAGGTGAAACAATGGATATTGCAATGATCGGCCTCGGCCGCATGGGCGCCAACATGGCCCAGCGCCTGCATCGCGGCGGCCACCGCGTGATCGGCTACGACCCGGGCGAAAGTGCGCGCCAGCGTGCTGCAGAGGCCGGCCTGGAGGTGGTTGATTCGCTGGCCGCCGCCGTGGCCGCGCTGCCGGTGCCGCGCGTGGTGTGGCTGATGGTGCCGGCGGGTGAAACCGTCGACCAGACGCTGGGACAGCTGACCCCGCACCTGGCCGAGGGTGACATCGTCATCGACGGCGGCAACTCCAACTACCAGGACTCGATCCGTCGCGCCAAGGCGCTGGCGGAGGACGATCTGGGCTACGTCGACTGTGGCACCAGCGGCGGCGTGTGGGGCCTGCAGGAAGGCTACAGCCTGATGGTCGGTGGCGAAGCATCGGTGGTGGAGCAGATCGCACCGCTGCTGCGCACGCTGGCACCGGCTGAAGATCGTGGCTGGGCGCGTGTTGGTCCATCCGGCGCCGGCCATTTCACCAAGATGGTCCACAACGGCATCGAATACGGAATGATGCAGGCCTATGCCGAAGGCTTCGCGCTGATGGAGCGCAAGCAGGAGATGGCGCTGGACCTGGCCCAGGTAGCCGAGGTGTGGCGTCACGGCAGCGTGGTGCGCTCGTGGCTGCTGGACCTGAGCACCGAAGCCCTCAAGCGCAATCCGTCGCTGGATGGCATCGCGCCATACGTGGAGGATTCCGGCGAAGGCCGCTGGACCGTGGCCGAAGCCATCGCGCTGGACGTGCCGGCACCGGTGATCACGTTGTCGCTGCTGGAACGCCTGCGTTCGCGGGAATCGAATTCGTTCACCGACCGCCTGCTGTCGGCGATGCGCAATGAATTCGGCGGCCACGCCATCAAGAAGTCGTAAGCACTGCGGTGGGGTCAGAGCCCTTCGGCGTTGCCGAAGGGATCCGACCCCGGGCAGATCAGGGTCGGATCCCTTTCCGCAGGAAAGGGTTCTGACCCCATGCAGCCAGTCGAGCATGGCTCGACTCTACAAAAGCCGTCTCCGATCGTTGCTACGTCATCCACGCATGGCGTGGATCTACTGGTCAGTCCAACGCGATCCGCCGCCCTTCGCGCGCGCTGTCCATGCCGGCCTGCAGCAGCCGCATCAACTGCAATGCCTGCATCGGGCTGACCGTCGCTTCGCCGTCGCCGTGCATCGCCGCGGCGAACTGCGCATACAACCGACGATAGTCGCCGGGCAGGTTGTCGACGGTGCTGCGCAGAACATTGTCTTCTGCATCACAGCGCACCAGTTCGCCATGCCGGGGATCGATGCCCCAACCGGGCGCACCCGGCGCTACGCCGCGGCGCAGCTGGGCCTCCTGCACATCCAGGCCGTACTTGATCCAGCTGGCCTTGCTGCCATGCACGCTGAAGTGCGGGGCAGGGGCAGCCACCAGTGAACCGGCATGCACGATGGCGCGATGCCGCGGGTAGTGCAGTACGGCGTGGAAGTAATCGATGCCGGCGCCACCTTGGCGCTGCACGGCCAGATCCGCATCGATGGCGTCGGGCCAGCCGAACAGCACCAGCATCTGGTCCAGCAGGTGCGGGCCGAGGTCGTACCACAGGCCACTGCCTGGCCCGTCCTGTTCGCGCCAACGGTCGCGCACCTGCGGCCGGTAGCGGTCGAAATGCGCATGGCATTCGGCCACCTCGCCCAGCGTGCCTTCGGACAGCAGCGCCTGCAGCGTGAGGAAGTCGGCATCGAAGCGCCGGTTCTGGAACACGGTGGCGATGCGGCCGGCGTCGCGTGCCGTGGCCAGTACCGTTTCCGCTTCGGCCACATCCAGCGCAAAGGGTTTGTCGACCAGCACGTGCTTGCCGGCGGCCAGCGCGGCCATCGCCAGCGGCGCGTGCTGTTCGTTCGGCGTGGCGATCACTACCGCATCCACCGCTGGATCGTCGAACACGTCCTGTGGCGTTGCACGCACGTGTACGTTGCTGAACGTGCGCAGCAACGTGTCGCGCTGCGAGCTGACGATGCTGTGCAGGGCCAGGCCGGGCGTGTGCTGGATCAGCGGCGCATGGAAGACGCGGCCGGCGAGGCCGTAGCCGATCAGGGCCAGGTGCAGGTCGGGGCGCATGGCAGAGCTCCGGCAGGGGGGAAGGGCAGGGTAAACGACAGATGCGGACAGCCCAAAACTGAACCGTTGCCGTTGGAAACGCTTCGATTCACGGCGGCATGACCGCGACGCCACGCCTGCTCCACGTGCGCTTGTCCAGACTGGCAGCACATCCCGAAGGAGAACGACACGATGAGCAATACCACTCGCACGCTGATTGCTTCTGCCCTGACGCTGGGCCTGGCACTGTCCTCCTCGGCCGCATTCGCCAAGGACCCGGCCGCGAAGAGCCCGCCGACCACCAGCGCACATCCGGCTACCCACGCGGATCGCCATGATTCCAACGAACCGGTGACCGACAGCTGGATCACCACCAAGGTGAAGGCGGACCTGCTGACCAGCAGCAACGTCCCGGGCACCGAGATCAAGGTGGAAACGGTGAACGGCGTGGTCAGCCTGAGCGGCACCGTGGCCACCCAGGCCGAGAAGGACAAGGCGGTCACCACCGCCAAGGGCATCAAGGGCGTGACCCGCGTCGATGCCGCCGCATTGAAGGTCAGCGCTGCCGCCAAGCGCTGAACCGGTTGGGCGCCCCGCGTGGGGCGCCCACTGACCTGTAGACCCGAGCCATGCTCGGCTGGCACTCCAAGGCAGCCGAGCATGGGCTTGGCCCTACAGGTCTGATTGCCAACCCGTTCAGCCGACCGCGCTGGAAATTCCAGAGTTGTGACCGCCTGCGCTATATTGCCGGTTCCGCCGCAACCGGGCTCGACCCGGCCAACGCGTCGCGGCAGAGCTGACGAGGAACTATGGCGCTGGTTTTCAGTGACGACATCTGGGACCGCTGGCGGTTGCCGGCCTTGGCGCTGGCCGCCGCCGCGATCATCGTGGTGCCGTGGTTGACCCTGCGTAAACTGCAGCAGGACAGCGAACAAGCGATGGCCTGGGTCAACCACACCCAGGCCGTGGGCGTGGCACTGCAGCAACTGCAGGCCGATGTGCGCGATGTCGAATCGGCCGCGTTGACCCTGTCCAAGGGCGTGGATGCCCCCGGCCTGCGCGAACGCATGGCCCGGGCCGATGAAATTCCCGGGCGCCTGGCCGAACTGGGCCGGATGACCCGCGACAATCCCGACCAGCTGATCCGCATCGGTCGGATCGAATCGATGCTGGAAGGCCGCATGGCACTCGCCCGCGAGCTGGCCAGGTCCGAGCCGAACAGCGACCAGCGCGAGCTGGTGCAGGACCTGAGTACGCGCTATCCCATCCGCGGGCTGGTGGAAGAGCTGCAGGCCAGCGAGCAGAAGCTGCTGGCGCTGCGCGCCGAGCAGGCGGCGCGCCAACGCAAGCAGACCGAACTGGTGTCGTGGAGTTCGCTGGTGATCCAGCTGGCGCTGCTCGGCCTGGTGCTGTGGCTGCTGCAGCGGCAGATCGGCCGTCGCCTGCATGCGGAGCGGCAATCGCTGCGCTCGGCTGCACGTGCGGCGTCGGTGCTGCAGACCGTGCGCGAACCGATCGTGCTGCTCGACCGCGACCTGCGCGTGCAGCTGCACAATCCAGCATTCGCTGAGCTGTACGGCCTGCAGGACGAGCGCGCCGACGGCCTGCTGCTGGAAAACGTTGGCGACAACGCATGGCAGGACCCGGTGGTCCGGCAGCGCCTGGCCGACGTACTGTCGCGCGGTCGCGAACTGTGGGACTTCGAGCACGAGCAGCGCACCGCCGACGGCATGGTGCGCTACATGCTGCTCAACGCGCGGCGCATGCCGCTGCCCGACAGCGATGACGAGGTGGTGCTGCTGACCATCAGCGACGTCACCATGCAGCGCGCAGTGCAGCTGCGCGTCGAAGAGCTGAACCGCCAGCTGGAAGGAAAGGTTGCGCAGGTGTCCGAGGTCAACCGCGAGCTGGAGGCCTTCAGCTATTCGGTCTCGCATGACCTGCGTGCACCGCTGCGCCACGTGGCAGGATTCTCCGACAAGCTGTCGCGCCACCTCGGCGACCAGGCTGATGACAAGAGCCGCCACTATCTGGACGTGATTTCCAGTTCGGCCCGGCGCATGGCAGCGTTGATCGACGACCTGCTGGTCTACTCGCGACTTGGCCGCGCGGCGATGCGGCAGCAGGCGGTGGACATGCAGTCGCTGGTGGCCGACACCCGCGCCATGCTCGATTCCAACCTGCAGGCCGAGGCCGAGAACAGCGGCCATGCGCACCAGGTGGAGTGGAGCATCGCGCCGCTGCCGATCGTGGTGGGCGACGAAAACATGATCCGCCAGGTCTGGCTCAACCTGCTCGGCAACGCAGTGAAGTACTCGGGCAACCGCGAACCGGCGAAGATCCGCGTTGACTACCAGCAGCAGCCCGACGGCGGCCATCAGTTCACGGTCAGCGACAATGGTGCAGGCTTTGACATGGCCTACGCCGGCAAGCTGTTCGGTGTGTTCCAGCGCCTGCACAAGGCCAGTGACTACCCGGGGACCGGCATCGGCCTGGCCAGCGTGCGCCGCGTGCTGACCCGCCATGGTGGCCGTATCTGGGCCGAGGCCGAACCGGACGTCGGCGCTGCTTTCCACTTCTACCTGCCCCCCGCGACCGACGCGGACAAACAAGGTCCCTCTGCATGACGACTCTGCGCACCATTCTTCTCGCCGAAGACAGCCCGGCGGATGCCGAAATGGCGATCGACGCCCTGGAAGAAGCGCGTCTGGCCAATCCCATCGTGCACGTCGAGGACGGCGTGGAAGTGATGGACTACCTGCTGCGCCGCGGCGCCTTCGCCAACCGCGAGGAAGGCTTGCCGGCGGTGCTGCTGCTGGACATCAAGATGCCGCGCATGGATGGCCTGGAAGTGCTGCGGCAGATCCGCGAGCACGAAGAACTCAAGCGCCTGCCGGTGGTGATCCTGTCGTCTTCGCGCGAGGAAAGTGACCTGGCCCGCAGCTGGGACATGGGCGTGAACGCCTACGTGGTCAAGCCGGTGGACGTGGACCAGTTCTTCGGCGCGGTGCAGACCCTGGGCAAGTTCTGGGCATTGATCAACCAGGCACCGGAACTCGAGTGAGCCCATGCCCCTGACCGGTCCCGCCCTGGGGGCGCTGCGCATCCTGCTGGTGGAAGACTCACCGGAAGATGCCGAGCTGATGTCCGAACAGATGCTCGACGCAGGCCTGGAGGCCCGCTTCGAGCGTGTGGAGAGCGAGGCGGAACTGCGCCAGGCACTGGCTGTGTTCCAGCCGGACATCGTGCTGTCCGACCTGAGCATGCCGGGGTTCTCCGGTGACGACGCGCTGCGCATCGTGCGCGAGACCTCACCGGAGGTGCCCTTCATCTTCGTCTCCGGCACGATGGGTGAGGAGAATGCGGTAGCGGCGCTGCAGAAGGGCGCCAACGACTACATCATCAAGCACCAGCCTGCGCGCCTGCCTTCGGCGGTCGCGCGTGCGATCCGCGATGCACGCAGTGCGGTCGAGCGCGCACGCGTGGAAACCGAACTGATGCGTGCGCAGCGCCTGGAAAGCCTGTCCCTGCTTGCCGCCGGGCTCAGCCACGACCTGCGCAACATCCTGCAGCCGTTGCTGATCATGCCGGACCTGCTGAAGGCCCGCACCGAGGATCCGCAGCTGCACCACCTGGCCGACGTCATCGCCGAGTGTGGCCGCCGCGGCCATGAGATGGCCGAGTCGATGCTGTCGTTCGTGCGTGGTTCGCGCAAGCCGAGCGAGCGCATCGAGATCGACGGCCTGTTCGACGCGGTGGCGCTGCTGTTGCGCAGCAACGTGCCCGATGCCGTGCGCCTGGAACTGCAGGTGCTGGACGAAGGCCTGGTGGTCGACGCCAACTACACCGAACTGCAGCAGGTAATGCTGAACCTGGCGCTCAACGCGATCCAGGCGATGCCCAACGGTGGCCGCCTGAGCCTGACCGCCAGCCATGCCGGGCAGCGCGATGGCGTGGACTGGATGCAGATCTGCGTGTCCGACGAAGGCATCGGCATGGATGCGGACACGCTGTCGCACCTGTTCAATCCGTTCTTCACCACCAAGGCCGATGGCACCGGCCTGGGTCTGATTTCCTGCAAGCGCATCGTCGAAGGCGCCGGCGGCAGCATCCATGTCAGCAGCCAGCCGGGGCAGGGCACCTGCTTCGAGCTGCGCTTGCCGATGCACGAAGCCAGCGACGGCAGCGAGCCGATCGAGCAGCTGGTGGCCCTGGGCAGTGGCCAGTCGATCCTGGTGGTCGACGGCGAAGCTACGCGCCTGTCGCTGCTCGGCAACGCGCTGTCCAGCCAGGGGTATCAGCTGCAGCTGGCCTCCGATGGCCCGGCGGCGCTGCGCTGGATGCAGCAGGAGGCGATGCCGGCGCTGGTGATTGCAGACGCCGGCTCAAAGCTGCTGCCGGCCAGCCAGCTGCTGGGCGAGATGGCTGCGCTGGGCTATCGCGGCCCGGCGCTGGTGCTGGAGGACGCGGCGGTGGCGGTGCCTGCCGATGCCTTCCCGGCCGGCGTGGACGTCCATGTACTGCGCAAGCCGCTGCAGATGCAACAGGTGTTCCGCGCAGTGGCCGAGGCGCTGGGCTGACAAAGGGTAGTGCCGGCCGCTGGCCGGCATCCCCGTGCGGTGGGATCATTGCGGTTGCCGGCCAGCGGCCGG
>NZ_JBHHMJ010000472.1:0-315 GCF_042136455.1 Stenotrophomonas sp. 3diitr2024 | reverse complement strand
GCCGTGGCCATCTGGGCCTGGCCCGAGAGCACGCCGACAGTACTGGTGGCCAGCCTTGGGCTGGTGCTGGTGGCCGGTATCGGCTGGTGGGACGACCACAAGCCCCTGCCAGCGATGCCAATGCGCTGCGTGACAAGGTCCGTGCTGCCGGCTTCAGCGCCTTCGTCGAGCAGGTGCGTACCGAAAAGGGCACCCTGCATCGCGTCCGGCCAGATGATGCCGGCATCGTCATGGTTCTGTTCGATCGCGGCAGCCACCACGCGCGAGATACCGATACCGTAGCAGCCCATCGCCATCACCGCCGCCTTGCCGTTT
>NZ_JBHHMJ010000471.1:0-8514 GCF_042136455.1 Stenotrophomonas sp. 3diitr2024 | reverse complement strand
GACGCCGGCCAACTATCGGCGGCAGGTCAACAACAAACGGCGCGAACGGCCGCTGTTGTCGTCGGTGGCGGGCAGCCTGCGCGGGCTGCAACCGGCGCCTGGCATGCAGATGCCGCGCAGCGCGGCCTGAAGCCGGCGTTGGGCGTCGCACTTGCAACCTGGGCGCGACGCTTTGACCATGCAGGCAACGAGATGATGGGACAGGTGGGTTGATGTCGAGTGTTGGACCGGTGCCGATGCCGGTGGTGCTGATCCTGATGTGCGTGCTGCTGGCCATGGCGGTGGCCCACCTGTGGCCGCGGCCGAAGGACGGGATGGCAGTGCCTTCCGGGGCCAGCCTGGTCCTGGACATGTTGCTGATCGGCCTGCTGTGTGGACGCATCAGCTTCGTGGCCTTGAACTTCGCGCTCTACCGCGAGGCCCCCTGGAGCATCCTGCAGATCGCCGACGGTGGGTATCACCTTGCAGTCGTGCTGGTTGCGGGCCTGGCGTGGGGCACCTGGCGGCTGCGGTTGTGGCGCGCGTTACGTGCGCCGGTGTTGGCGGGCGCGCTGGTGGGTGTGGTGCTGTGGGCGGCGGGCAGCCACCTGCTGGCAACATGGCAGGAGCAGCGGATGCCGCTGCCGGCGGTACAGGTGGCCGATCTGCAGGGGCGCAGGATCGATCTGCAGCAGTTCCGTGGCAAACCGGTGGTGCTGAATCTCTGGGCCAGCTGGTGTGGTCCCTGCCGTCGCGAGATGCCGGTACTGGCATCCGCACAGCAGACCCACACTGACGTGCAGTTCGTGTTCCTCAACCAGGGGGAAACCCTGGACGAAGTGAAGGGTTTCATCGCATCCGAACAGCTCTGGCTGGGCAACGTATTGCTGGACGATACCGCGTCGGCGTCAACCGTGCTGGGTGTACAGGCCTATCCGTCGACGCTGTTCTTCGACGCCGAAGGCCGCCTGCGTGAACTGCACCTTGGCGAACTGACGGCGGCGGGTCTTGAACACAAACTGCGCCGGCTGCGGTAGCCTGCGCGGGCATCTCACTACGGAGTTCCCATGTTGTCGACTTCCCTGCGCATCGCTCCGGCGGTGCTGTTGCTGCCGGTCATGCTGGCATTGGCCGCCTGCAGCCAGGCCCAGACCCCGCCGGGCAAGGCGGCCGCGCCGGCAGCGAGCGCTCAGGCCCCAGCGGCCAAGGGCGAGCGCCCCGCAGTGCTGAAAGGCATCGAGAAGCACGGTTTTGAAGTCGTTGCCGAGTTCGATGCACCGGGTGGCCTGCGTGGATTCGCTGGCGTGGTGGGCGGGCAGCAGCCGGCCGCAGCCTATGTCACCGCCGACGGCAAGCATGTGCTGGTAGGCAGCCTGTTCGATGCCGAGGGCAACGACGTGGCCGCCGAGGCGGTGGAGAAGCTGGTCGCAGCACCGATGTCGGCCAAGATGTGGACCAAGCTGGAGGCCAGTGCCTGGGTGCGTGACGGCAAGGCCGATGCGCCGCGCGTGGTCTATACCTTCAGTGATGCCAACTGCCCGTACTGCCACAAGTTCTGGGAAGCGGCGCGTCCGTGGGTCGACGCCGGCAAAGTGCAGTTGCGCCACATCATGGTCGGCGTGATTCGCGAGGACAGCCCGGCCAAGGCTGCGGCCATCCTGTCTGCGCGTGACCCGAGTGCGGCCTTGCTGGAAAACGAACACCAGTTCGACCGTGGTGGCATCAAGGCCCTGCCGAGCATCAGCCGCGAGATCGCCGCCAAGCTCGACGCCAACCAGGTGCTGATGATTGAAATGGGCTTCCAGGGCACGCCGGGCATCCTGTTCCAGGATGCACAGGGCCAGGTGCAGCGTCGCGCCGGCCTGCCACAGGGCGCTGACCTGCAGACGGTGCTGGGCCCGCGCTGACCGGCACCCACGCCGTGATGCGACACCACAGGCCCGCATGGCAGCATGCGGGCCTGTTGCTTTTCGTCACCTGTGCGGGTGATGCAGGCTGCGCACCTCCTGTTCGTCGTCACGTCTGAATCGTGACTGACATCAAGCATCGCGCCTTGATTCCAATCAAGGCCAAAAACGACAGGCGGACTAGCCTGTGACGCATGGAATACAGCGTCAACGCGCCAGGGATGCCGCGCCTGACACGCCCTGAACCGGGGCAGTCGGCACAGCCATTCACGACGTTCTCACTCCCTGGTTGTTACCCAGACCGCTGCGGTCGCCACCTCTCCGGCAGTGCGGCCCTGATGGCGTCGATATCGGTACGGGCGGGGCAGTGTCATCGTCCTGTTGCCTGCCACGCGCAGGCTGGCCGGTGTCGTCGACGCAGTACCCGCATTTCCAGCAACGGCAACGCAATGTCGGAGCTGCGCCTGTGCGCGCGCCGTCAGTGCGCTGCGAATGTTCGTCCAGGGAGGATGCAATGCGCTTTGCGGTACTGAGTCTGGCCTGCCTGACCGCGCTGGCGGTCACGCCGGCCTATGCGCAGCAGAATGGCCAGGAGGATGCGCACGCATTGCGCCAGGAAATCGCTGCCATGCGGCAGGCACTGGAGGGCATGCAGAAGCGCCTGGATCAGCTCGAACAACGCGAGGGCGCTGTCGCGGCCGCTGCGCAGGTAGCGGCGCCGGTGACACCACTTGGCAGCAGCGCCAACCTGCTGCATCCCACCCAGGTGCCGGGTGTGGCGCAACCGGTGCTGCCGCAGCGCGAATCGGTGGCCGATCCCTCAACGGCGGCCTCGCGTCCCGACAGCGCTGCTGGGCCGACCGACCCGGATCTGAAGGGCTTCTTTGCCATTCCAGGTACTGACACGGTGATCCGCATTGGCGGCTATGCCAAGCTCGATGCGATTGCCGATTCGCGTGCGGCCGGTGACGAGGATCAGTTCATCCCTTCGTCGATGCCGGTGGGCGGCAGCCATCGCGATGTTTCCAATTTCAACATCCACGCCAAGCAGACCCGCTTCAGCTTCGAGGCGCGGCGCCCGACCACGCACGGCAACCTGCGCTTCTACCTGGAGAATGATTTCTTCGGCAGCAGCGATGGCTACGCGTTCCGCCTGCGCCATGCGTATGGCCAGCTTGGCAATACCTATGCCGGCTACGGTTACTCCAGTTTCATGGACCCGGACAGCCTGCCCGACACGCTCGACTTCGCCGGTCCCGGCGGCGCCGGCTATCTGCTGGTGGCCGGCATCCACCACAGCTTCGCGATGGGCAAGGGCAACACCCTGACGCTGGCCGCCGAAGACCCCAAGACCGAACTGGCCGGTGCCAGTGATGAACGGGCCGCAGTGAACCGGCTGCCGGATGTGACCGTGACCGCACGCATGGAGCGTGACTGGGGCCATCTTCAGCTGGGCGCGGTGGCGCGCAGCCTGGCCTATGACGGCGAGGGCGAGCGCGACCGGCGCATGGCCGGCGGCCTGCAGTTCAGTGGCTCGGCATCGGTAGGCGAGCGCGATCTGTTGCTGTTCGGCGCGCTCGGCGGGCGCGGCCTCAGCCGCTACACCGCGGACCTGACCGGCTCCGGGCTGGACGCGGTGGTCGGTGCCGATGGCCGTCTCGACGCGCTGGACCTGCACGGCGGCTTCGTCGGCTACACGCATTACTGGTCCGAGCTGTGGCGTTCGAACCTGATCTTCGGCCAGCTGACCCTGGAGCGGAACGCGGCACTCGCTGCCGACGCCTTCCGGCAGAGCCGATACGGCGTGTTCAACCTGATCTGGAGCCCGGCGCCGTCGTGGACGATGGGCATGGAGCTGCTGTACGGCCGCCTGGAACAGCAGGGCGGCGCGCGCGGCGACACGGTCCGGGTGCAGGGCAGCCTGCAATACAACTTCATCAAGTAAGCGCCAGCGGCGTTACGCCAGCGCAACCGTCCCCACGCCCGGCCGCACCGGGCTCATGCCAGTACAGGAGATTGTCATGGCAGAAGCAAAGAAAATCGGGGTGGTCGGAGCCACCTTCCTCGTCGCCGGCAACATGATGGGCTCAGGCGTGTTCCTGTTGCCGTCCAGCCTGGCCAAGATCGGTACCGCATCGATCTGGGGCTGGCTGATCACCACGGCCGGTGCGCTGTTGCTGGCCTTCGTATTCGCCAAGCTGGGCAAGCTGGCGCCGAAGGCGGGCGGTCCGTATGCCTATGCGCGTGACTGGTTCGGGCCTTACATGGGCTTCCAGACCAATACCATCTACTGGTTCGCCAACTGGATCGGCAACGTTGCCATACCGATCGCCGCGGTGGGCTACTTCAGCTACTTCTTCCCGATCCTGTCCGAGCCGCTGGTGCGCTGCATCGCGGTGCTGATCCTGGTGTGGGCGCTGAGCTTTGCCAACGTGATCGGCCCGGCCTTCGTCAGCCGTGTGCAGACGGTCACCACCAGTTTCGCGCTGGTGCCGATCCTGGGCATCGCCATTTTCGGCTGGTTCTTCTTCGATGCCGACATTTTCAAGGGCGCCTACAACGTGTCCGGTGAGTCCAACTTCGGTGCGATCTCCAGTGCCGCGGCACTGACCCTGTGGGCCTTCATCGGTGTCGAGTCTGCATCGGTGACTGCCGGTGTGGTCGAAAATCCGGAGAAGAACGTCGCCCGCGCGACGCTGGCCGGTGTGTTCCTGGCTGCCATCGCCTACATCGCCAGTTCCTCAGTGATCATGGGCATGGTGCCCAATGGCGAGCTGCAGACCTCCGACGCGCCGTTCGCGCTGGCGGCGGCCAAGGCGGTCGGCGGCTGGGGCGGCGCGCTGGTCAGCCTGTGCGCCTTCATCGGCGCTGCCGGTTCGCTGGGCGGCTGGATCCTGCTGACCGCGCAGAGTGCCAAGGCGGCCTCGGATGATGGCCTGTTCCCGAGCATCTTCAGCAAGACCAACAAGGACGACGTGCCGGTCAAGGGCGTGCTGATCGTGGCGGTGCTGATGACCCTGGCGGTGCTGGTGACGTCCACCTCGGAAACCGCGTCGGCCCAGTTCGACGTGATCACGTCGGCGGCCGTGGTGCTGACCCTGCTGCCCTACATCTACTCGTGCGTGGCCTGCTACTTCGTGGTCGAGCGTTCGCACACCCTGGTCCATACCGGTGCGTTCTGGACCCTCACCAGCCTGACCGTCGTGTACTGCCTGTGGGCGATCTACGGCTCGTCGGGAACCATCGTGCAATACGCCTTCCTGTTCGTGCTGTTCATCACCGTGTTCTATCCCTTCTTCAGCGAGGAGCGCCGCCAGCAGCGGCAGCGCGCCCGCGAGGCATCGGCCATCAGCGCCGGCGCCCAGCGTTCCTGAGTTCGACAAGGAGAATCAACGTGTACTTCAAGTCCCTGGACTACCCGGTCATTGTCATCGACAACGACTACGAGTCGCCGCGCATCGGCGGCATCCTGATCCGCGCCCTGGTGGAAGAGCTGCGCAGCAACGACCAGCGGGTGCTGTGCGGGCTGAACCTGGATGATGCGCGTGCCGGAGCCCGTACCTACGTGGCGGCCTCGGCGGTGCTGATCTCGATCGATGGCAGCGAAGAGGTGGATGGCGAGTTCCAGCGCCTCACCGCCTTCCTGCGCGAGCAGAGTGCGCGCCGCGCCAACCTGCCGGTGTTCCTGTACGGCGAGCGCCGCACCATCGAAAAGGTGCCGAGCAAGCTGCTCAAGTACATCCACGGCTTCATCTTCCTGTTTGAAGACACCAAGAGCTTCATCTCGCGGCAGGTGATGCGCGCGGCCGAAGACTACATGAAGAATCTCTTGCCGCCGTTCTTCAAGGCGCTGATCCATCATGCGGCAGAGTCGAACTACTCCTGGCATACGCCGGGCCATGCAGGCGGCGTGGCATTCACCAAGTCGCCGGTCGGCCGTGCGTTCCACCAGTTCTACGGTGAGAACACCCTGCGCAGCGATCTGTCGATCTCGGTGCCGGAGCTGGGCTCACTGCTGGATCACACCGGCCCGATCAAGGATGCCGAGGAAGAGGCGGCGCGCAACTTCGGTGCCGACCATACCTTCTTCGTCACCAATGGCACCTCCACCGCCAACAAGATCGTCTGGCATGGCACGGTGGCCCGCGGCGACGTGGTGTTCGTCGACCGCAACTGCCACAAGTCGCTGCTGCACGCGCTGATCATGACCGGCGCGGTGCCGGTGTACTTCACCCCAAGCCGCAACGCACACGGCATCATCGGCCCGATCAGCCTGGATCAGTTCACACCGGAATCGCTGCAGCAGCGCATCGCCGCCAACCCGCTGGCCAGCCAGGCCTACAAGGCCGGTTCCAAGCCGCGCATTGCAGTGGTGACCAACTCGACCTACGACGGCCTGTGCTACAACGCCGAGAAGATCGCCGACGAAATCGGCAGCGCGGTCGACTTCCTGCACTTCGACGAAGCCTGGTACGCCTACGCCGCGTTCCATCCGTTCTATGAGAACCACTACGGCATGGCCAAGGGCAAGCCGCGCGAGCAGGATGCGATCATCTTCACCACGCATTCCACCCACAAGTTGCTGGCCGCGTTCTCGCAGGCGTCGATGATCCACGTACGCAACTCGGCGCAGCGCGACCTGGATGCCGAGCGCTTCAACGAGTCGTTCATGATGCACACCTCGACCAGCCCGCATTATGGGGTGATCGCGGCCTGTGACGTGGCCTCGAAGATGATGGAGGGCGAGGCCGGCCGTTCGCTGGTGCAGGAAATGCATGACGAGGCGATCGCCTTCCGCCGCGCGATGCTGCACGTGCGTGACGACCTCGGGCGCGACGACTGGTGGTTCAGTGTGTGGCAGCCGACCAAGGTCGAGCGCAGCCTGGACAAGGGCGATACGCCGGCTCCGCTGGTGGCCAAGCGCGAGGAGTGGTACCTGCAGCCGGATGCGCACTGGCACGGCTTCGAGAATCTGGTCGATGACTACGTGCTGATCGACCCGATCAAAGTGACCCTGCTGACCCCGGGCCTGGCGATGGACGGCAGCATGGGCACGCTGGGCATTCCGGCGGCGGTGCTGAGCAAGTTCCTGTGGGGCCGCGGCATCACTGTGGAGAAGACCAACCTGTATTCGGTGCTGTTCCTGTTCTCGATGGGCATCACCAAGGGCAAGTGGAGCACGCTGGTCACCGAGCTGATGGCCTTCAAGGAGCTGTACGACTGCAACGCGCCGTTGAGCCAGGCATTGCCGACGCTGGCGGCGGACTATCCGATTGCCTACGCTGGCTGGGGACTGCGTGACCTGTGCGATGCATTGCACGCGTTCAACCAGGAATTCGAGGTCGCCAAGGTGATGCGCGAGATGTACGTGGATCTGCCGACGCCGGTGATGACCCCGGCCGATGCCTACAACCACCTGGTGAAGGGCGAGATCGAGCGGGTCGACATCGAGCAGCTCAGTGGTCGCGTCGCGGCGACCATGCTGGTGCCGTATCCGCCGGGCATTCCGACCATCATGCCGGGCGAGCGATTCGGCGACAGCGACGAGCCGATCATCCAGTCACTGCGTATTGCCCGTGAACAGAATGCGCGTTTCCCGGGCTTCGAGTCGGATGTGCACGGGCTCATCATCGAGCACGATGGCGATGTGACATCGTACAAGGTGGAGGTGCTGAAGGCCTGACCGGGGACGGTCGGCCCTTCGGCGAGCGATGGATACCGCGCGCGAGCAACGCATCCTGAAGTTCTCCATCGGGGTGACCATCGCGGTGAGCGCGGTCGGCTTCATCGGTGGCCTGCTGGTGGGATCGCAGGCGATCCTGTTCGACGGCGTGTACAGCCTGGTCGACGTTGCCTTGACCCTGGTGTCGTTGTCGGTACTGCGGCTGGTGGCGCGGGAGCAGAGCCCGCGCTTCCAGTACGGCTATTGGCATCTGGAGCCGATGGTCGAGGCACTCGGCGGGGTGATCCTGTCGCTGGCCTGCGTGTACGCGCTGGCCAACGCGGTCATCGGCTTGACCACGGGCGGGCACGAAGTGAAATTCGGGCCCGCGCTGTGGTGGGCGGCGCTGCTGAGTGCCAGCAACCTGGCAATGGCGACGTTCGTCGCGCAGCGTGCGCGGCGCCTGCGCTCGGCGTTGTTGTGGCTGGATGTAAGAGGCTGGCTGCTGGGTGGATTGATGAGCCTGGCGGTGGTGCTGGCCTTCGTGCTGGCCCTTGTCCTGCATGGCGGCGAGTGGCACCACTGGGTCCCGTACCTGGATTCGATCGTGCTGGCGTTGATCAGCCTGGCGGTACTGCCAGTGCCGGCGCGCAGTGCATGGAAGGCCATGCGCGAAGTGCTGCAGGTGGCGCCGGATGACCTGGACCGGCGCGTGCAGCAGGTAATGCAGGCATTCGTGTCCGAGCGTGGCTATGCCGGTTTCACCAGCCACGTGGCGAAGATGGGGCGGATGCGCTTCATCGAGATCCATGTGCTGGCAGACCCCGGTACGCCATTGGGCTCGGTGGGCGAGGTCGATGCGATGCGCGATGAGATCGAACGCATCGGCGGCACCGATTCTCACGACTGGTTCCGCGTCGTGGTGAAGGAAGGCCGCAACCGCGAAGTGCGCCGCCTGTGGGAATC
>NZ_JBHHMJ010000454.1:0-326 GCF_042136455.1 Stenotrophomonas sp. 3diitr2024 | reverse complement strand
TCTACCGCGGCATCCACAAGCTGGTGGCGGGCGCGATGCTGCGCATCGATCTCAGCGACCATGCCGCGGGTTGCTCCAGCCAGGCCGAGCAGGGGGGCGCGCGTTACTGGTGCGCACGGAACGCACGTTCAATGAAATCCGAACAGTAGTAGCTGTCCTCATTCAACACATACGACGTGTTGTAGGGCTTGCCCAGCATCATGCGTGCGGTCGCGATCGTCTCCGCCCCGCCTTTGGCACGCGCCTTGTATCGGGAAGGCCAACTCGGAAAGGAAATTCCCGTGAGACTGTATTCGGCCGTCGCCCAGGTCCTGTCCTACGTCTAC